>DAIMKK010000368.1:0-3446 GCA_036721745.1 Pseudolabrys sp.
CGCGTAGACGGCGCTGACGTCGGTGCCGTCAACTTTCGAGCAATGAATGCCATAGGCGGCAGGCAGGCGGGTGAAGCTGTCAGTGGCGGTCGTCGCGGTAGGGTAGCCACCCTGCTGCGGGCCCATGGCACCGGGCGAATTATTCTCGCAGACATAGACGACCGGCAGCTTCCATAAAGCCGCGATGTTGAAGGACTCGATGACCAACCCCTCTTCGAGTGCGCCATCGCCAAAAAAACCAACGGCAACGTGCGGCTCGCGCTTGACCTTGATTTCGTAACCCGCGCCGGTCGCCAGGCCGGCGCAGCCGCCGACGATGGCTGAGGTGGACAAGAACCCGTGGCTGGGATCGGAAATGTGCAGTGTGCCGCTGCGGCCGCCGTTGAATCCGGTCGCGCGGCCAAGGATTTCAGCCATCGCCCGGTTTGGATCGCAACCACGTCCGACGATGTGGCCATGGTTGCGGTGGGTGGTGCAAATTAAATCCTTTTCACCCAGCGCTTCCAGGACGGCGCCGCCGGTTGCTTCCTGGCCGATATAGATATGGTAGTGGCTGACGAACCGGCCTTGCGCGTAAAGCTGAATCACGGCCTCTTCGAAATGACGCATCATCAGCATGCGCTCGAAGATCGACAGGCTGGTTCGGTGATCGAGGGCTGCGATTGTCATTGAGCATGTCCTTCCATGATTTTCACCGCTAGCCGCGCACCATTGCGGCAGCGTCGCGCGCCAACCGCTGGGCGTCGGGTAGCACCAGCGGCTCCAGCAATCTGCTGAAAGGATTTGCGACATCGGCGCCGCCGATGCGGATAACCGGCGCCCAACAAGCTGCATACACCAACCGCCACCGCTTCCTGCCCGGCGCAGAGATGCACGAGGCCGGAAACAGCACCAGCGGAATAAAGACTGTGGACTTGTTCTTCAAAGGTGCGGGTCAATTGCATGCTGCGAAGCAGCTGCACGGCCTCTTCGCCCGATGGAAGCGGCTCTCCGGACCGTGCGCTCACCTTTGGATCACCCGAAATGATCGTGCTCCAGATTGTCGAGAATTTGCCTGAGCATCTTGTTGAGCGATTGGACCTGGTCGCGGGTCAGCCCAGACAGGCCAAGAGCGAGAACTTCGGCTGCCATCGGCCAGAGTCTTCTTTTCAGCTTTCGCCCGCGCTCGGTCAAAAACACATTGATCTTGCGGCGGTCTGCCCGATTCTGAACGCGTTTAACGATTCCGGCGCGCTCCATTGCATTGAGCGCTGTCACCACAGTGGGGCCATTGATTCCGACGCGTTCGCCAAGTTCGCGTTGCGTTATGCCGTCCCCATCCCACAAGATGCGCAGGATGAACCACATGCCGATGGGTACGCCTTCGCGGGCAATACGCGGCTGGAGACAGCGGGCAAACGAACGATAAACTTCGCGGGCGACGAAACCGATGCTTTCGCGCGGGGACGTGTAATAATCAAGGCGGACGCCGCCCGACCTCTTGGCGGCAGGTCTTTTCGTCAGCGCCTTTGTCGTTCTGGCCATTGGCCCGCTTTCGACGTCGTGCCGTTTATCCCGACGATGGTTTCCGCAGCTTTTTCGTTGCCGCCTGATCGATCTTCAGAGTCGCCGGATCGATGACGACCTTGTAGATGTCGTGCGCCGCCTGTAGCGACACGAGTTGGTTCCGGACATCCTCACGAACCATCTCCGGATCGCGTTCGGCCGGGTCGCCGACGCCGCCGCCACCGCTGGAGTGTTTGATAAGGATATCGCCTTCCTTCACATCGACCAACCGATGTGGCTTGACGCGGATGTCCTCGCCGTTGCGGCGCAGATAGGTGCGACTGATCGGCGATGGATGCCCACCAACGGCGCCGAAGCCCTGCACCACGTCACCATCGGAGCTGCCGGTCGCCATTTGGCCGGCCGAGCCTTCATTGACCGCTTCCCAGCGAAGACCGGGACCACCGCGCCAGCGGCCTTCGCCAGTCAGATCGGGCACGAACTCGTAGCGCAGAATGCGCCAGGGAATACGCACTTCCGTCTCCTCGACATTGCCGCGGTTGGCGGCGCCTAAGGCGGTCATCGAACTCAGGCCCTGGTAGCCGTCGAAGCCCCACACCGCCCCGTCGCTGCCGTCGTAATCGAAGCTGGTGCGCACATAGCGTTCGCCGGTGCGCGGATCGATGGCGAAGACATAGTCGCCACGATGTTTCGCCCAGGCGGCAACGGAGCGATGCGGTACCGCCTTCGACAGCGCCTCGAGCACCGCTTCCATCACCTGCGTGCCGATGTTGACCGGCGATGCGCCGACGGTTGCCGGATATTGGCAATTCACCACGGAGCCGAGCGGCGCAATGACCTTGATCGACGCCATCGTTCCCTGGTTGTGGTAATCGGCCAAGGCCGGGTCGAAACATAGAATCGCCGCCGCAATGGCGTTGCCGTAAGTGGCGGCGTAGACGCTGTTGACGAAACCGCGGCGCTGGGCGTCGCTCTCCGACAGGTCGATGGTCATCTCATCGCCCTGCACGGTGACGCGCGCTCGTGCCCAGACCTGCTCGTCGAGCACGGTACCATCGTCGTCGGTGGCGGCGGCACCGGTATAGACGCCATCGGGAATCTTGCGGATCTCCTCACGCACCGCCCGCTCGGTACGTTCCAGCATCTCCTTGACGCAGGCAAGCACGACATCCTTACCGTAAGTATCGAGCAGCGCAATTATGCGCTTCTCGCACATGGTCGTGGAGCCGATCATGGCGTGCAGATCGATGCGTACGCCGTCGGGGAAGCGCACGTTGTTGAGGATCAGATTGACGACGTCGGTGCGCTCGCGCCCGCGATCAAACACTTTGATCAGCGGGATAATGAGCCCCTCGGCATGGATGTCATAGCCGTTCGGGAAGTAGCCACCCGGGAACGAGCCGCCGGTATCCATCTGGTGGCCGCGGCACAGAGTGAAGAACAACAGCTCGCCGTGATAAAAGATCGGGCGGATATAGCCCCAGTCGGGAAGATGGCAATTGTGGCCGCCGTGATAGGGATCGTTGGTCAGGAAGACGTCGCCGGGGTTGATGTTGCCGGCGAAGTCGCGAACCAGATCCTGGACGGCGAACGTCGTGCCGAGGAATTGCACCGGCAGGCCGGCTGGAACGGCGATGGTAGAGCCATCCGCGCCCCAGATGCCGACGGACAGGTCCTGCAACTGGCCGAGCAGGTAGTTTTGCGCCGTGCGTTTGACGATGTGGCGCATCTCCCTGCAGATCGTCTGCATCGAATGCCAGACCGTGGCGACCGTGGTTGCGTCGATGTTGGGCTTGTTCATGGCCTGTCTCCCTAGCCCTGGCGCCGCGTGAGTAAGTAGTTCTTGTACTTGTCCACCGAGCAGACATAGGTCTCGGGGATGACGACGGTTGTGGTGGTTTCCTCGATGATCGCCGGACCGGGGATTACGTTGCGGGCGA
>DAIMKK010000369.1:0-3444 GCA_036721745.1 Pseudolabrys sp.
ATGCCGTGCTCGTCGATCTGGATGCCCTTGGTGTCCTGACCGCCGATGTCGAGCACCGTGCGCGTCTGCGGATACATCAGATGCGCGCCGAGGCCGTGGCACAGGATCTCCGAGCGGATATGCTCCTTGGAGAACGGTAGCGTCACGCGGCCATAGCCGGTGCCGACCAGGTAGGTTTCCTCCAAATCGACCGCGAGCGCATCCTCGATCATCTTCTGGATGTCGGCCGCCGCCGATTTGACCGAATCGTCCGTTTTCAGCACGCGCGCGAGCGCCCGGCGGAATTTGTCGCTCAATTCACCTGCCGGCGGCCGGTTTTCCACCTCAATAATCGACTTGTCATAGACGTTGAGCAGCAGGTCATAGGGCAGGTTCGCAGCGCGCGCGACCTCTTCGGCATGGCTGTGATAGCGCGATCCGGCGATGTCGCGGAAGAAGTCGGATTTGCGTTTAGCGCCTGGCGCATAAAGCTCGGGCGCCTCGGTGCGCAACCGACGGAACACCTCACCGAGCGAATCCTTCACACCGGACGCGACCTTGGCGAAGCGCTCACCTTGGATTTGGCCGATGCAGGTCTGCTCGAGATCGTCAAGCTGTTCGAGAAACTGCTCGAGACGAAAGGCTCGCTCAAGCGTGCCGAGGAATGCGTCGAGGTCGATCAGCCCATGGGCGGCGGTAAGGGCCCGCCTGAACAGCGTGAACTGCCCGTCGACTTTCGCTTCCTGACTGGCCACGCGCGCGGCCGTCGCGTAGTTCGAGCGCGAATTGGTGATGCCGTGGCCAATCACTTTGCGGTCCTCGTCGAGGAGGACGGCCTTGGTCGTCGTCGAACCAAGATCGATGCCGACAAAAGTCTTCATGCATTCCTCCTCAAGCCGCCGCGTCCACGCCGGCACGTTTTTGATCGACCATCTGGAAATAGCTCTCCAGACGGTTCTTGATGTTGGCCGCCGAGAAATAGCGCGGATCGACCAGGTCGGATTCCACGAACGCCGCCGGCTTGCCGGTGCGTTTTTCGACTTCGCGCATCATCAGCAATTGCCCGGCCGAGAAGCTGTTGCAGCTCTTGATCGAGTTGATCAGCAGACCGTCCGCTTCATATTCGTTGATGTAGTTGCACAACATGTCGATGCGCATCGGCAGGCTGCGGTTGGTGTAAACGCCGAGGCAATATTCGGCGAGCGTCTCCAACGGCTTGTCGGGATCGTGGCGGAAGCCGAAATCGTACACGCCGCCGACTTTGGTGTAGCTCGAGGCGACGACCACCGCACCTTCGTCGTAGAACATTTTCCAGAACTGCCGGAAGCTGGTGTAATTGGGCGGTCCTTCGACGACCAGGCGGTATTTTTCCTTGCCCATGTCGCCGTCGGGCGTGACCGGCCCCAAGCCTTTGGCCAGCCGGTCCTCGACCTCTTCACGCAGGAACTTGTAATAATCGACCGCGTCTTGGGTGCCGCGGAAGGCGCCGAAGATCGGCCCGATGTAATAGATGCCGCCGAAATAGGCGTCGATCGGCGACGGCTTCGACTTGGCGCTTTGCAGCACGCGGACAAGATCGTCCTCAGCCTTGGTTGACAGCTTCAGGTGCTCGCGCAGCCGGTCTATGTCGAACTTAACGCCGGATACGCGCTCGAGCGTGGGGATGACCTCTTCCTTGAGCTGCTTGACCATGTATTCAATCATGTTCTTGGTGATCTTGCCGTCGCCCATGTAGGGCGTGTGCAACATGATCGTTTCGCACTTGTACTGTTCGCGCAGCAGTTCGAACCACTTCATGAAGGTGAAGCAGCCGGTGTAGGAGAGTAGCAGCACATCGGGATTGGGAAACTTCTTGCCGTTGGGCGCGAGATTGCCCTTGGCCATCATGCCGATGTCCGACTTCACATAAGTGCAGACGTCCTCCGAATGGCCGATCTTCTCGGCTTCCAGTACGAAGCCGCCACTGGTGCGGCGCAGCCCGTTCTGGATGGCGTTGACCTCCGGCAGATTGTTCAGGAGGTCGAAGCACATCAGCAGCTCGTTGAGATTGCCGGGCACGAAGGTGGCCGCCACCTTGTCGCCGGTCTCGGGAGCGCTGGTCAGCCGATCGTAATGCGCGGCCATCATCTCCTTCTGCTTCAACATGGAAGCATCCTTGACGGCCTCCTTCGCCGGAGCGCGGGAGGTGACAATCTTTGTCTGCGTCGTCATGCTGCGCTCCACAGTTTGATTGAATCCGCGAACGTGCCGGCCTGTTCTCGGATCGGCTGCATCTGGCCTGAGTTTTCGGCGTATTTGAACGCGATGTAGGGAATGCCGGCATCCTTGAGCACGTGCTGCAGCATCGGCCGCTCGAGCAGGGCCGGATCGCAGAAGCTGGGCGCGGCGAAGATCACGCCTTCGGCTCTCGTGCGCTTGACCGCGCGCACCAGATGCTGGCCCTTTTCCTTCTGGTTCGGTTCGTACTTGGCCGCTGTCGATTCGGAATGATGCAGGAAAGCATCCGAAAGATTCCGCAGCGGATCGCCCTCGAGCGCGACGTCGCCGGTGAGCCAGCGGGTGACCAGCAAAAGATCGTCGTCGACCACGTAGCAGCCGGACAGCTCGAGTGACTTGATCAAATTGAGCGGCGGCTGCTCGCAGAACATGCCGGTCAGCACGATGCGGCAATTGTCGCGCATCGGCCGCTCTTCGGCGCGCGCCGCGGCAAGATAGTCGCGCAGCATGATGGTGTGCTCTTCGACCGGCAGCACGAGACCGGCGCGTATCATGAGATAGACTTCCGCCGCGGGCGCCTGCCACGGTTTCTCCGCCCGGAAGGTGTAGAGATCGCGCACCAAGCAGCGGTTCTCGTTGTAGACTTCGATCGAGTGCCGAAGCTCGTCGTCGGTGATCGGCTTGCCGCGCAGTTCGCCGAGATCGTGGCGTAACTCGGCCATTTCGTTGACGTAGAAATTTCCGCCGATGTCGTCACGATAGTTCTGCGGCACGTCGAAATAATGCGAATAGACGTGGGGGAACATCATCTTCCACATGCCGGACAGATTGCGGATCACGTCGCAGATCGACGGGAACAGCATGCCGTCGACGAAATCGATGCGGCCGGATACGCCGAGCTCGATGGTCGAGCGCGGAATGCGGCAGATGTAGCTCTGGTAATAGGCGTCGCCGTGGATGACTTCGAGCTGGTCGCCGCCGCCGACGATGCCGAGCGGCAGCATGTCGGCCGCATGGATGAGTTCGCGCGGCACGTAGATCGGCATGTAGCCGATCACCTTGCGGCCGGGTTTGGCGGCTTTCCATTGGCGCGCGGTCGTAAAGGATAGATCGTCGAACAGCGCGGTCGCGCGTGCGATGATGTCGGCCGTAGCCGGAGCGTTCAACGGTGTTGCCATTGTGGCGACCTCTTGGCGATAAAAGCTTCAAGTCCCGCCACCGCGTCGTGGGTGGCCATGAGTTCGTCGA
>DAIMKK010000370.1:0-3421 GCA_036721745.1 Pseudolabrys sp.
CCAGTTGCCCGTGCTTCAAGGCCAGCGCCTTTTCGCCGAACAGTTCGCGCCGCCAGCCTTTCAGCGCCGGCACATCGGCTTCGTCGTCGGCCGCGATGCGGTCGAGTTCGTCGACGGTAGCGATCACCTTGGCGGCGACGCCGTGGCTCTCGGCGGTCATGCGCAGCAGCACTTTCAGCAGTTCAACGGTGGCGGCCCCGTTCGGCGCCGGGCGGAAGCGCTCCAGCCGCGGCAGCGTCTTGGGATCGCGCTCGATGCCACGCGTGACCGCCTCGACGATCGCCTCGCCCCAGCGCGAGCGCTCAAATCCCTTCGGCAGCGAGCGCAAATGCCCGAGCCGCTCGATTGTGGTCGGCGCCTGCACTGCGATGTCGCCGACCACGTCGTCCTTGAGCACACGCGAGCGCGGCACGTCGCGGGTTTGCGCCTCGCGCTCGCGCCAGGCGGCGATCTCGATCAGCACGGCGAGTTCCTTCGGCTTGCGCACGCGGCTCTTGAGCCGCTCCCAGGCGCGTTCCGGCTCGGCGCGATAGGTCTCCGGCGAGGTGAGCACGCCCATCTCCGCTTCGACCCAGCTGGTGCGTTCGCGCTTGGCGAGATCGGCGGCGAGCTTGAGGTAGACGGCGCGCAGATGGGTGACGTCGGACAGTGCGTAAGATACTTGCGCGTCGGAAAGCGGCCGTCGCGTCCAGTCGGTGAAGCGGTGCGACTTGTCGAGCTGGTCGCCGGTAATCCGTTGCACCAGCTGGTCGTAGGAGATCGAATCGCCGTAGCCGAGCACCATGGCGGCGACCTGGCTGTCGAAGATCGGATGCGGGATTTTCTTCGCCATGTTCCAGACGATTTCGATGTCCTGACGCGCGGCGTGGAACACCTTGACCACCTTCTCGTCGGTCATCAGTGCGAACAAAGGCGCAAGATCGATGCCGGGCGCGAGCGCATCGATCACCACCGCCTCGTCGGGCGAGGCCAACTGCGCCACGCAAAGCAGGGGGTAATAAGTGGTCTCACGCAGGAACTCGGTATCGACGGTCACGTAAGGATGCCGCGCCATGCGCGTGCAAACTTCGGCCAGTTCCTCGGTGGTGGTGATCAAATCCATGCTCGCGGGCAACCTAACCCGATCCGGGGCGGTCATGGCAACTCACTTCCCCCGAACGCGCGGCATGTGGATGAATTCCCAGGGTGAGGGCATCGGGCCGACCGGCACCTCGATCAAAGTCGGCTCGCGGGCGGCAAACGCGGCCTTGAGCGCAGCGCCCAGTTCCGCCGGATTGCGCGCGCGCCGGCCGGCGGCGCCGAAACTTTCGGCGTATTTGACGAAATCCGGGTTGGCGAGGTCGGACGCGATCACCCGGTTGCCGAATTGCTCCTGCTGGATGCGTCGCACATTGCCGAAGGCGCCATCCGCGAATACCACCGCGACCAGTGGGATGCGGTGGCGCATGGCGGTGGCGAGCTCGTTGCCGGTGTAGAGGAAGCCACCGTCGCCGTTGATCGAGAGCACCGGTACGTCAGGACGCGCGCATTGCGCGCCGAGCGCGGTGGCGTAGCCCCAGCCGAGATTGTCCTGATAGCCGGGCGAGAGAAACGTGCGTGGGCGATAGATCGGCATGGCGAGGCGGGCGGCAAAGCCAATTTGCGTCACCTCGTCGACATAGATGCCGTCCTGCGGCAGTTCGGCGCGGATGACGTCGAGGAAGGCGAGTTGCGGGCTAAGTTTTTGCAGGCGCGCTTTCCATTTCGCCTGGCGCTCCAGCATCTCGTCGCGGCGGCGCCGATCAGCGCCACTTTCGGCTTGCGCAGGCGCGCGGGCTCGTCGCGGTCGGCATCGACGCGCACGATCTGCAATTTGCTGTCGACGCCCCACGCGTTCATCGGCGTGAGCAGCCGCGTGCCGACCGCCAGCACCGCGTCGGCTTCGCCCCACAACTCGCGGCCGAGCGGCAGCGTGACACTGAACGGACTGCGGCCGTCGAGCACGCCGCGGCCGCGCCGGTAGGCGAGCACGGGTGCCTGCAACAGATCGGAGAGCAGCGTCACCTCGGGCGAGGCGTCCTGCGCGCCGCCGCCGGCGACGATCAGAACGCGCTTGGCTTTGCCGAGCAGCTTTGCCGCCGCGCGCACGGCGTCCTCGTCGATGCGCGGCGCGCGCTCAGTCGGGGGCGGCGCGAGCGTAACCGGACCGCGCTTGCCCCACACATCGATGGCGCATTCGAGCGCGGCCGGTCCCGGCCGACCTTGCCGCATGGAGGCGATCGCCTTGGCGACTTTTGCGGAAGCTTCTTCCGGTCTATCGATGCGGGCGGAATGATCGACCAGCCGGGCGATGATGCCGGCCTGGTCGCGGATCTCGTGCAATTGTCCGGAACCGCGGCCTATCATGGCCGACGGGATCTGCCCGATCAGCGCCAGCACCGGCGCATTCATACCGTAGGCGGTGAGCAGCGCGGCGCCCGAATTGAGCAGGCCCGGGCCTGGAACGACGACGTAAGTCTGCGGCTTGCCAGTCGCCAAAGCCGCGCCCAGCGCCATGTAGGCCGCGCCCTGCTCGTGGCGGGTGTGCACGACGCGCAAAGCGTCGCCGGCGCGCTGGAAAGCATCGAACAGATGGTCGTTGTGCACGCCCGGCAGCGCGTAGACCGTGTCGAGCCCATGCGCGAGCAGGGTCGCTACCGTGGCTTCGCCGGTGGACATCTCGGCGGCGGCCGGCTTGGCTTTTTTCGGGCGTTTCGGTTTGGGCATGATGTTAAGTCCGGCGGTTCGCGGGGCAGAGTGTGCAGATCGCTCGCACCCTGTCGAGCCGCTTACCTTGACAAAGCCGACCCCCCATGCGCTTTTCGCGCGCCTCACAGCCACAGTGAATCGCCTGCCGGAACAGCCCTGAAATGCCTATGCATCGCTATCGCTCCCACACCTGCGGCGCCCTGCGCGAGGGTGATATCGGCCAAGCGGTTCGCTTGTCCGGTTGGTGCCACCGCATCCGCGATCATGGCGGGGTGCTGTTCATCGACCTGCGCGACCATTACGGGCTCACGCAAGTTGTGGCCGATCCCGACAGCAAGGCGTTCAAGCTGGCCGAGACGCTGCGCTCGGAATGGGTGGTGCGCATCGACGGCAAGCTGCGCATGCGGCCTGCCGGCACCGAAAATCCCGAACTGCCGACCGGACAGGTCGAGGTCTATATCGACGAGATCGAGGTGCTTGGACCCGCCGCCGAATTGCCGATGCCGGTGTTCGGCGAGCAGGATTACCCGGAAGAGATCCGGCTCAAATACCGCTTCCTCGATCTGCGCCGCGAGCATCTGCACAACAACATCATGCTGCGCGGGCAGGTGATCGATTCGCTGCGCGCCCGCATGAAGGCGGGCGGCTTCTTCGAATTCCAGACGCCGATCCTCACGGCGTCCTCGCCGGAAGG
>DAIMKK010000371.1:0-3418 GCA_036721745.1 Pseudolabrys sp.
ATGATGTCGTTCAACGCAGGACCGGCCCCCTTGTACGGCACATGGGTGAGATTGCTATGGGTCTTGGCCTTGAGCAGTTCGCCGGCGAAATGTCCCGGCGTGCCGGTTCCCGCCGATGCGAATGTCAGCTTGGCACCGGGCAAGGCCGCCAGAAATTCAGCCATGGTCGAATACGGCGCCTTGGCGGGAACGACCAGCGCGAGCGGAACGACGGCCAGCAACGCGACCGGTTGCAGATCCTTGTCCGGATCGTAATTGAGGCCCTTGAGCCAATGCTGGTTGATGGCCACTTCCGCGGTCTGACCGATGAGAAGGGTTAGCCCGTCGGGATTGGCCACGGCGACACTGCGGGCGCCGATGGCGCCGCTGGCTCCGGCGCGATTTTCCACGATCACCGACTGGCCGAGCGCCGTCGAAAGCTTGGGCGCGACAATGCGCGCCACCACGTCACCGGTGCCGCCCGCGGCATAGGCCACGATCAGGTGGACCGCGCTGCTCGGATAGGTCTGCCCCCAAGCCGGCAGCGCCGTCAGTGCCAGCCCGGCGACCAGCGCCACAGAGCGCAAAGTGCGCGACAAACTTGGCAACATCGATAATCCTCCCCATTTCGCCGCTTTTTGGCCCGGACTTTTACGGGCCGGGTTCTTAAACGCCGGGAGGTTCGGCTTTGTGACGTCGTCCGGTCAACACAAAAGTTGCCGTCCAGGCCGGCGGCCAGCCCCTCAGGCGACGGCCTCGGCCCGCGGGGCAAGCTCACCGAATAACCGCTGCAACTCCTTCGCCGGTCGCGGCGGACTGAACAGGAAGCCCTGAACCTCATCGCAGCCTTCCAACGTGAGACGCGCCAATTGCTCTTTTGTCTCGACGCCTTCGGCGGTCGTCGTGATGCCCATACTGCTGCTCAAGCCGACAACCGCGCGAATGATGGCGATGCTGTCCTCTTAATTTGCCAAATCCTTGATGAAGGACTGGTCGATCTTGATCTTATCGAACGGGAAGCTGCGGAGATAACCGAGCGACGAATAGCCGGTGCCAAAATCGTCCATCGCGATCCTGATCCCGAGATCGCGAAGTTGACGCAGAATTGAGAAAGCGCCTTCATTATCCTGCAGCAGTACCAGTTCGGTGATCTCCAGTTCGAGCCGATTGGCCGGAAGACCGCTGGTCGCAAGGGCGCTGACGACCGTCGGTAACAAGTTGCGGCTCTTGAACTGCGCCGGCGATAGATTCACTGCCACGGTCACATGCTCCGGCCAGCGCGCCGCCTGAGCGCAGGCCTGCCTGATCACCCATTCACCCAATGGCACGATAAGACCGGTATTTTCTGCAACCGGAATGAACTAAACCGGCGAAATCATGCCGCGTTCGGGATGATGCCAGCGGATGAGCGCCTCGCAGCTGGTGATGCGTTCTGTTTTGACGTCGATAATCGGCTGATAGTAAAGCTCGAACTCGCTATTCACGATCGCCTTGCGAAGGTCCAGTTCGAGAGCGTGGCGCGCCTGCATGCGCGCGTCCATTTGGGCTTCGAAAAAGCGGAAGGCGCTCCCGCCGTTGGCCTTGGCGCGGTAAAGCGCCAGGTCCGCGCTCTTCATCAGCGTGTCCGGTTTGCTGCCGTCGGTCGGCGCAATGGCGATTCCGATGCTGGCGCCCACAATCACCTGATGGCGGTCGAGATCGTAGGGAGCACCGACGACCTCGATGAGACGCGTGGCAAGCGCGTTGACATCCGACGTCTGCGCCGATGAAACTTGCACGATGGCGAACTCGTCCCCACCCAGCCGCGCCACCAGGTCCTCGCCGCGCACGCAACTGCGCATGCGGTCGGCCGCCGCCTTCAACAACAGGTCTCCGATCGGGTGCCCGAGCGTGTCATTGACGTTCTTGAACCGGTCGAGATCGAGGCTGAGCACGGCGATAGTTTCCGAGCGTCGCTGGCGGCTGAGCGCCGTTTCCATCCGTTCGTAGAACGTCACGCGGTTCGGTAGATCCGTGAGCGCATCGTAGTGCGCCAAGTGCCTGATTTTTTCCTCGGCGATAAGGCGCTCGGTGATATCTTCGTGAGTGGCGACCCAGCCGCCGTCCGCCATCGGCTGGTTTATGATGGAAATGATCCGGCCATCCGGCAATTTCGTGATCTTGCTGAAGGTCGCTCCATGAGCGACCGCGGCCAGCAGTTCGGTCCTATAGGACTCGACACCGTCGGCGCTGAAGCCACCGGTTTCAACCCGCCGATCGAGGACTTCCCGAATGGTGCAGCCAGGCTTGACCATGTCCGCCGATAAACCGAACATTTCGAGGTAACGTTTGTTGCAGACGACCAGGCAGGCCGACGAATCGAACATCACCAGGCCTTGCGACATGTTGTTCACAGCGGCGTCCAAGCGCTCGTTCTGCACCGCCAGACTGTGCTGGGTATCTTGCAGTACGCCGAGGGTTCGGTCGAGCACGCGCAACGGAAACATCCGCAGCGCGATATACGCCCCAAAGCCGATTATCGTACTTACGAAGGCAACCATCCAGGTCTCGTAAAGGGTTCCCCGCAAGCTTTCTTCGACGACGAAGACACCCACGGCCGACCCAGCAACGACAATCGGGATGCTACGTGTCGCAACCGGAGCGGCCAATGACGGCCCCTCTTCGAGCACGAGACGATCGGCCCGATCATAGATTTTTTGACGGATCGGCTCTACGCCGACTTCGGGCAATTGGATCAGCTCGGTAAGCCGGAGCTGCTGATACTGCCACGTGCCATCGTGCGTATAAATGTACTGCGCGACCCGCGCGGCGTTCAACCGGGCCTTGAACGTCATTTGCCCCGTGACGTCAACGTAGTCGTGAATGATATACATAATTGGCGTCGCGACGGCCACCGTGAACGCGACGATGAGCCCGATCGCGCTGACCAATTTTCTGAGGGGGAAAATCGGCATCAATCAACGTCCGGCAAGGTTTCCGTTTGACGAAGCGCCTTTATTCCCTGCGGCGATCGCAGGAAGTCCACGAACCGTTGGGCTTCAGGCGCGCTGTTGCGCGGGACGATGAAGTACAGCTTCTTCGCGAATGGATAGACACCGCTTTCAAAGTTCGCGAGTGTCGGTTCGACCCCATCGAGCGGCACAACATGGAGATTGCGATGCTCTGTCTTGATCTGGGTCATGGTGGTTCCGATCAGTGAACCCGGCGTGCGGTCCGCCAAGGCGGCGTTGTCCTGATCGGTTGCCGCAGTCGGCAACTCGGCGCGGCCGCGCGCCGATTCGATGGCGTCGGTCATACCGGGGAATAATTCACCGAGCAGCGCCGTATCCGTATCGCTACGCGGGCGAAGAATAATCCGAATCGGCGTACCGTCGGCCCAAGTCGATTTTTCGGCCGCAACAATTTTGGCCAGATCCGCGCTCTTCAACCCAGTTGCGTC
>DAIMKK010000372.1:0-3417 GCA_036721745.1 Pseudolabrys sp.
AAGCCCGAACCTATAGCCAAAAGGTTGACCACAATGCAACCTCGGTCCGACTAGGCCGTTAATCCCGATTAATGTGCCGTTTGCGGTAGTGTTTGGGACGATCCGTGCCCGTCCGTTGCCAACCCGGCCCGGCCGGATTGTGGTTGCAAAAGCCGCGATTGCCAGCCAGCACGTTGGGTACGCAGGCTTCGAACGTGTAATATTGGCAATCCCACACGACGTCGCCCCAGCCGACATCCACCACGGCACACCAGGGGGCGGTCCCATAGGCCCGCACCGGCCCTAGGTCGAAAGCCATGGCGGCAATGAAAACGGCTGCGGCCAGGACATAACGCATCGATTTCAACCTCGTCGGTTCGCGCGTCATACTAACACCGGTCACGGCTAAATTGTTGCAATCATGGCGACGACTCCCGAACAGCTATTCGCCGCGCTCGATGCCCTCGGCATCGCACATGCAACCGTCAAGCATCCGCCGGTGTTCACGGTCGAACAGGCCGCCCGCCTGCGCGGCGAGATCGCCGGCGGCCACACCAAGAATTTGTTCCTGCGCGACAAGAAATACGAGCTTTATCTGGTGGTGGCGCTGGAAGACGCCGAGATCGATCTCAAAGGCCTGCACCGGCAGCTCGGCGCCAGCGGGCGCTTCTCGTTCGGCTCGTCCGACCTGCTGCGCGAAGTCTGGGGGGTCGACCCCGGCGCGGTGACCCCGTTCGGGGCTATCAACGACACGCAAAGTCGCGTCACCGTGGTGCTCGACGCCGCCATGATGGAGCACGAGACGCTGAACTATCATCCGCTGGTCAACACCATGACCACCTCGATTGCGCGTGACGACCTGGTGAAGTTCCTGCAATCGACCGGGCATAGTCCCCGCATCGAGCGGGTATCCGGCCGCCCCGCCGGGACGTCCTGACCCGATTGCAATCGCAGGCTGGATGACCCATCTAATCGGGCAAAGGCATTAAGAGGCGAGGTAATATGCTGCAAAACGGCGGGGGAATGACGGCGGCAGTCGAAAGCGTGGTCATCGAGACGACGACGCAAGGCTTCGTCAAAGACGTGATCGAGGAGTCCAAGCGCCAGCCGGTGCTGGTGGATTTCTGGGCGCCCTGGTGCGGGCCTTGCAAGCAGCTCACCCCGATTCTCGAAAAGGCGGTGAAGTCCGCCAAGGGAAAGGTCAAACTCGCCAAGATGAACATCGACGAGCATCCGGCGATCCCCGGCCAGATGGGCATCCAGTCGATCCCGGCGGTGATCGCCTTCGTCAACGGCCAGCCGGCCGACGGATTCATGGGCGCGCTGCCCGAGAGTCAGGTGATCGCGTTCCTGGAACGGCTGACCAAGGGCAAGATCGGCGCCGAGGAAAAGGATCTGATGAAGGCCGCCGACGAGGCGCTCGCCGCCGGCAACGCCGCCGAGGCCGCCAATCTGTATGGACAATTACTGAAGGAAGACAGCGGCAATGTCGCGGCGCTTGCCGGGCTCGCGCGCTGTTACGTTGCGACCGGCAATATCGAGCAGGCCAAGAAGACACTCGCCATGGTGCCGGAGACCAAGCTCAACGATTCCGCCGTGGCGGCGGCGCGCGCGGCGCTTGAAATTGACGAGCAGGCTAAATCGGTCGGACCAATCGACGAACTGGAGAAAAAAGTCGCAGCCAATCCGCTCGACCATCAGGCGCGTTTCGATCTCGCCGCCGCGCTCAACGCCAAGGGCAAGCGCGCGGAAGCCGCCGAGCATCTGATAGCGATCGTCAAGCGCGACCGCAAATGGAACGAGGACGGCGCGCGCAAACAACTCGTGCAGTTTTTCGAGGCCTGGGGTCCGACCGACCCGGTCACCGTGGAAGGCCGCAAGCGGCTGTCGTCGATTTTGTTTTCGTAAGCCCTTCGGTCTCATGCTGGGGAGCGTCGCGTGAGCGACGCGTCTCGAAGCATGGGACCGCCCTCATCCTTCGAGACGGGCGCTACGCCCCCTCCTCAGGATGAGGATGGAGTAGATGCAATGCCGATGAACGCCCAATACCGCGGGCCGATCGATCTGCCTGCCGTGATTCCAGTGTTCCCGCTGCCGGGCGCGCTGCTGCTGCCGCGCGGGCAGATGCCGCTCAATATTTTCGAGCCGCGCTATCTCGCTATGGTCGACGATGCCTTTCGTGACGGCCACCGGATGATCGGCATGATCCAACCCGATGCCGCGCACACCGGCCCCGCCGATGAGCCGCCGCTGTTCAAGGTCGGCTGCGTCGGCCGCATCACCCAGTTTGCCGAAAGCGGCGACGGCCGTTATCTGCTCGAGCTCACCGGCGTGGCCCGCTTCCGCATCGAACAGGAATTGCCGGTCAACACCGACTACCGGCAATGCCGGGTCACCTATTCGCCGTTCGCCGACGATTTCATCGCGCGCAAGGGCGAGGACGCGGTCGACCGCGAGGCGGTGCTCCATGCCTTGCGCGCCTTCATGAAGGCCAACGATCTGAAGGCGGATTGGGAAGGCATCGATCAGGCGCCGAACGAGGCGCTGGTCAATGCGCTATCGATGATGTCGCCCTACGGCGCGCCAGAGAAGCAGGCGCTGCTGGAAGCGCCCGACCTGAAAACCCGCGCTGAACTGCTGGTTGCCATCACCGAAATCGAGCTCGCCAAAAAGAACAACGACGGCGAGACGCAGCTGCAGTAGTTCGCCGCGCCGTGCTATAAAGCGGCGAATTCGCCGGGAGCCCTTGAATGTCCACCACCCCTACGACCGAGCCTACGGCCGGCAGTGTCGATCCCAAGCTGTTGGAGATCCTGGTCTGCCCCCTGACGAAGACGACGCTCGAATATGACGCCGCCAAGCAGGAACTGATTTCGCGCAAGGCCAAGCTCGCCTATCCGATCCGCGACGGCATCCCGATCATGCTGCCGGAAGAAGCGCGAAGGTTGGATTGAGCGAGACTAATTCGACGTCGATAATCAAAATCCACGACAAAGGCAGGAAGCGACGTATGATCAAAATCTGGGGCCGCAACACCTCGTCCAACGTTCAGAAGGCGATGTGGGCGGTGGGTGAGCTCGGCCTCGAACACACCCGCATCGACGTCGGCGGCGCCTTCGGCAAGAACAGGGAGCCGCCTTATCTCGCCATGAACCCGAACGGCCTGGTGCCGACGCTGGAGGAAGACGACGGCTTCCTGCTGTGGGAATCCAATTCCATCGTGCGCTATCTCGCCGGCAAGCACGACAAGAACAATGTGCTGGAACCGAAGGATGCCAAACTGCGCGCGCTCGCCAGCCAGTGGATGGACTGGCAATTGTCGGTCGTCGGCCCCGCGATCACTCCAGCGTTCTGGGGCCTGATCCGCACGCCGCCGGAAAAGCGCGACGCGGCCGCGATCAAGACCTCGCAGGACAAGACCACCGACGCGATGAAAAT
>DAIMKK010000373.1:0-3410 GCA_036721745.1 Pseudolabrys sp.
CCTTGTAGCCAGCAGCTTGCAATGCCTTGGCGATAGCGGCGCCGATCCCTCGGGTCCCACCAGTAACTAACGCAACGCGTGACATAATCGACTCCTCCCGTAACTATTTTTCTTCTGTCATTCCCAACTTGTGCCGGGTATCCACGTCTTGTTCGTGACAGCTTAAAGACGTGGATGGCAAAGGGCCACGGGAAATTCCCGTGGCCCGTTCCTTATTCGCAGTGCACCAAAATTAGCGCTCGACACACATCGCAATTCCCATTCCGCCGCCGATGCAGAGGGTCGCGAGACCCTTCTTGGCGTTGCGCTTCTGCATCTCGTAGAGCAGCGTTGTCAGAATGCGCGCGCCGGAGGCGCCGATCGGATGGCCGATGGCGATGGCGCCGCCATTGACGTTGACCTTGGAAGTATCCCAGCCGAGGTCCTTGTTGACCGCGCAAGCTTGCGCGGCGAAGGCTTCGTTGGCTTCGATCAGGTCGAGGTCCTCTTTCTTCCAGCCGGCCTTCTTGAGCGCGGCGCGCGAAGCGGGGATCGGCCCGGTGCCCATGATCGAAGGGTCGACGCCGGCTTGCGCCCAGGACACGATGCGCGCGAGCGGCGTCTTGCCGAGCTTGGCCGCCTCTGACGCCCTCATCAGCACCACGGCGGCGGCGCCGTCATTGATGCCGGAAGAACTGCCCGCGGTGACGGTGCCTTCCTTATCGAAGGCCGGACGCAGCTTGGCAAGGCCTTCCAGGGTGACGCCCTGCTTGGGATATTCGTCGGCATTCACCACCACGTCGCCTTTGCGCGACTTGATAGTGACCGGGACGATCTCGTCCTTGAACTTGCCGGCTTTCATCGCGGCTTCCGTCTTGTTCTGCGAGGCGACCGCGAATTCGTCCTGCATCTGACGAGTGATCTGCCACTGCTTAGCGACGTTCTCGGCGGTGTTGCCCATGTGATAGCCGTTGAAGGCGTCCCACAGGCCGTCCTTGATCATGGTGTCGACCATTTCGAAATTGCCCATCTTCACCCCGCCGCGAAGATGCTGGCAGTGCGGCGCCATGCTCATCGACTCTTGACCGCCCGCCACAACGATATCGCTGTCGCCGTTAAGGATCGCCTGGTAGCCGAGTGCTACCGTGCGCAGGCCGGAACCGCATAGCTGGTTCACGCCCCAGGCAGGGCTCTCGGCCGGAATGCCGGCCGCGATCGACGCTTGCCGTGCCGGGTTCTGGCCCTGACCCGCGCTCAGAATCTGGCCCATGATGACCTCGCTGACGCGGGCGCCTTCGACGCCGGCGCGCTTCAGCGCTTCCTGAATCGCGACTTTTCCCAGTTCATGGGCCGGCAGATTGGCGAATGCCCCGTTAAACGCGCCGACGGGGGTACGGGCGGCGCTAACAATGACGATATCGTCTTTCATCCGAAACTCCTGATGGGGTCCGTTACGGGGCTTGGGGCCGTTTGGCGCTGCCACATCCTCGGCAGCCCGGGCAGCCCTGTCAACAATGGGAAACTTGAAGTTATCAGCGATAATTGGCCCTTATTTGACCTATCGCAAGGATTTCTGCACTGCCCACTAAGTCTTGCCGCGCCGCGACAAAACGGTGGCCTGCACAAGCCGAAACCGGGTATGCTCAAGCTCTGGGCAGGGGCTAAGCAAACACCATGACAGACGAAAAAGAGCCAATCACAATCAAAAAATACGCTAACCGGCGGCTCTACAATACCGGGACCAGCGCCTATGTGACGCTTGAGGATCTCGCTACGATGGTGAAGGACGGCGAAAATTTCGTCGTCTTTGACGCCAAATCCGGCGAGGACATTACACGCTCGGTGCTCGCGCAGATCATTTTCGAGCAGGAGAACAAGGAAGGCCAAAGCCTGTTGCCGATCGCCTTCCTGCGGCAATTGATCCGCTTCTACGGCGACAGCATGCAGATGATGGTGCCACGCTTCCTCGAACAATCGATGCAGGCGCTCACCAGCCAGCAGGGCAAGTTCCGCGAGCAGATGACGCAGGCCTTCGGCGGCGTCGGCGGCTTCGGCCCGCTCGAGGATCACGTGCGGCGGAACATGGAAATGTTCGAGAAGACCTTCGCCATGTTCGCGCCGCCCTTCGCGCGCGGCCAGGGCAAGGCGGCGGACGAAAAGCCGCATGGCTCGGGTGGCGGCGAGATGGACGAGCTCAAGCGCCAGCTCGACGAAATGCAGAAGCGGCTCGATAAGCTGGGCAACAAGGAATAGCCGCTCGACGCGGAAGCGCTACCCCGCCGCGGCGCTTTTTTCACCCAGCCACGGCCGCGCGTCGCTCGCCAGCCCGATCAACGCGCCTTGCAGGAAATCGCTTCCCCAGTCCGACAGCAGCTGCGCGGCTTCCTCGTCCTGCACCCATTCGGCGACGGTCTTGAGACCGAGCCGGCGCGACAGATCGATCAGCGTGTGCACGAAGGCGCGGTCGTCGTTCGACTTCACGATATTCTGCACAAAGGCGCCGTCGATCTTGACGATATCGACGCCGAGCTTTCGCAAGTTTCGGAACGAGGTGTGGCCAGCGCCGAAATCGTCGATAGCAATGCGGCAGCCGAGGTCCCTGACCCGGGTGACGAAGCCGCGCGCGTCGGCGACGTCCTGGATCGCCGCGGTCTCGGTGATCTCGATGATCAGCCGTTCGGCCGCGCTGCTATTGGCGCGCAACATGGCACCGAGGCCGGCCCACCAGTCCGGATCGACGGTGGAGGCCGGCGAGACATTGACGCTGGCCGTCAGACCGGGCGCAGCGGCCAGTTCGTTCACCACCAGCTCGAGCACGCGATAGTCCAGCATGCGCATCAGCCCGACCCGTTCGGCTACCGGGATGATCTCGTTGGCGTGGGCGAGGCGTCCGTCGGGGCGGTGCACGCGCATCAAGCATTCGTAGAATACGGTCTTGCGGGTTTTCGCCTCGACCACTGGTTCGTAGGCGAGCGCAATCCGCCGCTCGTTGAGCGCGGCCACAATCTCGTCGGTGGCGCGCACGCTGTCGCGGCGGAGCGCGTCGCGCTCCACGTTCGGCCGATAGGCGGCGAACGAACCGTGCCGCTTAGCGCGCGCGGCATGCAGCGCATCCTGCACGCGGCTGAGGACTTCCGACACGGTGCGGGCGTGGCGCGGCGCGGTGATGCCGCCGATCGTCACCGTCACCGCGACCGGACCGGCGGCGGTCACAATGGTTTCGTCGCGCATGCCGGCGAGCAGCCGCTCGGCGGCGACCACCAATTCGTCGGCCGTGCAGGTGGTCAAAATAACGCCGAACTTGTTGCCGGAGATACGGCCGAGATAATCCTTGCCGCGCAGGCGCGCGCGGATGCGCTTGGCGACCTGTGCGATCACGTCCTCGGCGACATCGAAGCCGTAGGCTTCATTGAGGTGGGCGAGATGGTCGA
>DAIMKK010000374.1:0-3382 GCA_036721745.1 Pseudolabrys sp.
TTGCGGCGGATCAGCCACCACACGCCAGCAAGATCAAGGATGCCGATCCACAGCCGGTCCCACAGTCCGTAATTCGACACGCCGACGCCGCGCGGCCGGTCGATCACGTCGACATAACCGATCTCGTAGCCCTCGCGCTTGACCAGCGCCGGCAGGAAGCGATGCAAGCCATCGAAATACGGCAACCTCAAGAACACCTCGCGGCGAAATGCCTTGAGCCCACAGCCGGTGTCGCGGGTGCCGTCGCGCAGCACCGCGCCGCGCACCGCATTGGCAATGCGCGATTGCAGTCTCTTGAAGCCGCCCGATTTGCGCTTGACGCGCTGGCCGGCGATCAATCCGACTTTGCCGCCGCCGGCTTCGAGCGCGCGCAGCATCGCCGGAATGAAAGCCGGGTCGTTCTGCCCGTCGCCATCGAGCGTGACGATCAGCGGCGCACGCGCCGCCGCCACGCCGCTGTGCACCGCCGCCGACTGGCCACAGGACTGCTTGTGGCGCAAGCGGCGAAGCCAGGGATGCAAAGCCATTAGCCGCTTGAGCTCGGCCTCGCTGGCGTCGCTCGATCCGTCATTGACGTAGACGACCTCGAAGCGCCATTGCCCGTCGAGCGCCTTGGCGATTTCCGCCACCAGAGGCGCGATATTGCCGGCCTCGTTGCGCACCGGCACGACGACGGCAACTGCTGGATCGTTGGCATTCATTCCCGCTTCTTATTGAGCCAACAGCGCGCGCGCAACCGCTTTGATCCGCCGCAGCGACGGGCCCGGTTTTTGATGCAAAACGCCGTCCGGCACGACGGAAAATCCCAAGCCGCGCAGCGCGAACCAGCGGCGCACCAAGAGCGCGCCCACCACGCCGACCAGGGAGCCCGCCAAGACGTCACTCGGATAATGCGCGGTCACTACCACGCGGCTCGCCGCGATCAGCAGGGCATAGATCAACAAAATCGTGCGCGCACGCGGCCACAGTGTCCCGAAAGCGACCAAGACCGAGAATGCCGTGGCGGCGTGGCCGGATGGCAGGCCAGCATAGGCAGCAGGCCAACTGAAAGGGCTGAATAGAAAAGGATCGAGGCTGCCGCCGACCATAGGCCGCGCCCGTCCGAAAATGTGTTTGACCACGTTCACGAACAGGCCGGGCACGGCGATCGCGACGAACAGGAACCCGACCCGCGCCATGATGGCCGCCAGGACGAGCTGCGGCACGTGCGGCAGACTCGGCAACGCAGCGAGCACTAAAAACAAAATGCCGAGCGGCCACAAGAACCAGCCCGACTTGCCGAAGTCGGTAATCTGGTCGAAAGACCAAACGATCCAGCGCGGCAGATGACCGACCCCCCTGATGGCAACAGCGTCGATCAAGAACATCGTCAGCAGAAAAGTCGCCACCACCAGCCCGGCCGCGATCGCGAGCTGCTGCGGCGCCAACGGCCATGGATTTCGCACGGCAATGCGCACCGGACGCACCAGCATCGCGGAGGCCGCGGCCATAGTGGCGGCGCAACGGCGCAGCGCCGTCTGTGCCGAACTCTCGCCGCGATCGATCCCGTTGGCCGTCGTCATGGCTTTTCCGTCGAGCGGAACACGTTGAGTACCACCGGGCGCCCGATGCTGATGTTATAGCCGTCGATGCGTTGGCTGAGCGAGTAATGCAACCCAATCGCGTTCGCCCGCTCCACGAAGTTGCGCGCGCCGCGCACGTCGATCAGCGCAAAACGGCATGGCCCCTGGCCGAGAAATATCGCGGCGCCGGTACCGTCGGTAAATCGGGTGTCGGCGCCGAGCAGGAACACCAGGCTCGGCTCCTGATAAGAGCCGGTTGCGGCCACTTTCGGCTCGGCGCAATCGCCGGCGCGCAAGTCGTCGGCAATCAACGCGCTCGGGAACAAGGCCGGCAGCGATGGAAACGTTATGGCATAGACGGTAACGGCGACGAGCACCGAGGCCACCATGCCACGCAATAGTGCACGTTCGGGGCCGTCCACGTCGTAAAGCCACCAGGCGAACAGACCGAAGATCGTTGCGGCGGCGGCAGTAGGCCAGGCCACGAGGCCGAGATCGTGGCCGACAATAATGAAGATGACCGCGACGCCGATCGCGATGAACGCCGGAAACAGAAACCATCCGACCGTGCCGCGCACCAGCCAGCGTTTGGTCACGAGACCGCCGCCTTCGAGTATGCCCGCGATCAGGATCGCGATCGCCGGATAGAGCGGCAATATATAATGCGGCAGCTTGGTGATCACCGCCTCGAACACCGCCCAGGACGGCAGCAGCCACGCTAGCAGAAAGCGCGCGCCCGGCTCGCTGCGCGCCTGCCATACCCGAGGTGCGGCCAGTCCCGCCAGGATTGAGCCCGGCCAGAACGTCACCCAGAACAGCAGAAAATAATAGCCCGGCGGCGCGCCGTGCGATTCCTGTCCGCCTGTCACCTTGGACAGCATGTCTTCGCCGACCGATTGCGCGATGAAACTGCCGCCGGATTTGATGAGGATGGCGACGAACCAGGGCAGCACCAGCAGCAGCAGCCACGCCAAGCCGGCGAGCGGGCGTAGCGACCAAAGCCAGCGGCCCGAGCGGTCAGCGATCGACAGCGTGAGTGCCGTGAGCCCGACGAACATCAGGATCAGCGGGCCTTTGATCAGCACGCCGGCTGCCATCGCGGTCCACAGGATCGCCGGTAGTCGCCACCCCACTGCTACGTCCGGCGTGCGCCGGCTCGTGAGGTAAATGCGCGCCATCGCGCCCATCGCGGCAACGCAGGTGAACAGTAGCACAGCGTCGGTCTTGGCGAGCCGCGCCTCCACCCCGAGCAGCACCGAACTCGCCATCATCAGCGCCGCCAGCAGCGAGGTGCGGCGTCCGACAAAGGCGAGCGCGGTCCAGTAGGTCAACAGCACGGCGCCGATAGCGCCGAAGAGCGACGGCAGCCGGTAGAGCCAAATGGTGGTGCGCGCCTGCGGGACGCCGACCGCTTCGCCCGCCTTCACCGCAAGTGCCTGCAGCCAATAGATGCCGACCGGCTTTTTGTAGCGAACTTCGTCCTGGAAGCGTATGTCGACATATTGGCCGCTTTCCAGCATTTGCTTGGTGGCCTGCGCGAAGCGCGGCTCGTCGCGGTCGACCGGCGGGATCTGGAAAAAGCCCGGCAGGAATGCGATCAGCGAAAAGACGATCAGCAATCCGCAAACGCGCCGGTGCGAGGCGCCGGCATAGTCCAGCACCCGGGCCAGACCGAGCGTCGGGCGCAGCGATTTCCGTGCATGATGGGTGGCCGTGGTCATCGGGCGGCCGGTTTTGGGCTGATTCTGCGCATTGGCCCGGACAATAAGCCCAAGCGCCTGGGCTGTCATTCAACCTGGCGCATGATCCCGAAAAGTGGG
>DAIMKK010000375.1:0-423 GCA_036721745.1 Pseudolabrys sp.
CCAGATTGACCTGCACCTCAGCACACAGCCGCCGCTCCGAGCGGATCGCAAACACGTAGCCCACGATCAGCATCCGGATCATAAGCACCGGATCAATCGAAGGCCGACCCGTGTGTGAGTAGTAAGGTGCAAGCTCCTTATGCACCCAAGCCAGATCGAGCACGCCATCGACCTGCGAACCAGATGGTCGGGCGGCACAACCTCGTCCAAATTAAAGGAGTAAAAGAACTGGCCTTGTCCATCCTTCCGCCGACCCATCATGCGACGCTCCCGATGATGATCGATTCAGTTGAATGGAATCACGGCTCGCCGTGCGCTTCAATGGGACTTTTGCAACACAATCCGGGGTAAAGCGGACCTTGATCAACCGTTGCCCACCAAGCTCAATTTATGATGACACGGCCTAATATACGCATGATCTTA
>DAIMKK010000375.1:433-3374 GCA_036721745.1 Pseudolabrys sp.
GGTGGCCGACCTCGTACGATCGCCTCGTAGCAAGAGGCGAGGTTGCCCACCAAGCTCAATTTATGATGACACGGCCTAATATACGCATGATCTTATCCGAAAACCGTGCACCTCGGATCGATTGTCCGAGGGCATGCTTTTCGGGATCATGCGTTATGACATTGCCGGACATGGGCCCGCGTCGCTATAACCTTGCGGTCAGAAAACTGAGAAGAAGTCGGACCCCATGACATATTGCTGCGGAATTCTGGTGCGTGACGGTCTGGTGATGATCGCGGACACCCGCACCAATGCCGGCCTCGACAACGTCTCCACCTTCCGCAAGCTGCACGTCTACACCGAGCCGGGCGAACGCATCATGGCGATCGCCTCCTCCGGCAACCTGTCGCTCTCCCAGTCGGTGCGCTCGATCCTCACCGAGGGCGTGAATAATCCGGAAACCGGCGAGCGCGAGACCTTGATGAATTCGCCGACCATGTTCCAGGCCGCGCAACGCATCGGCCGCACCGTCCGCAACATCCAGAACGCGGAAGGCAACGCGCTGGAGGCCGCCGAGGTCGACCACGATGTCGCGTTCTTGTTCGGCGGTCAGATCAAGGGCGGCCGCTTGCGCCTGTTCATGATCTATTCGGCCGGTAATTTCATCGAGTGCACGATCGACACCCCCTATCTGCAGATCGGCGAGCATAAATACGGCAAGCCGGTGCTCGACCGCGCCATCGGCTTCGACACCGACCTCTACGACGCGCTCAAGATCGGGCTGATCTCGATGGATTCCACCATGCGCTCGAATCTCGGGGTTGGGCTGCCGATCGACATTTTGGTGGCACGGCGCGACAGTTACAACCCTGAGGTGAATTACCGCATCGAGCCCGGCGAGCCCTATTTCCAGGACCTGCGCGAGCGCTGGTCCACCGCGCTGCGCGCCGCCCATATCGCTATCCCGCGCCCGCCCTACCGCAGCCCCGGCTGAAGGTTCTTATCTGCGGAAAAGCCGAAAAATGGCTGGTTTTTTACCTACGGTTAACAGCGCCGCACGAATTGCGGTATCCGACGGCCTCAAGCGCGCCGAAAAGCCGAACCGAAAGCGAAAAGCAAGCTTTCTGCCTTAGGTTCCGCCCCGAAAAACCTAATCGGTGGGACACTTTAGGGGACTAAACCTTGCCGGCTGTGGCTCGCCCGCGCGCATCCGAGGAAAAGGTCACGAGTTGGGATCGGGCGCGTTTGAGCGTCGTGGTCCCGATCGGCGTCATCGTGGCCGTGGCCATCGTCTGCATTGTTGTCGCCGTGCTGTCCTCCGCCCAGCGCGCCGACGAAGTCGCCATCCAGCACGAAAAGCGGCTGTTCACGCGCGCGCTTGACAGTTACGGCGGGCGCGTGCTGCGCGAAGTCAGAAGCGTCGCCGCCTCCGAGCAGGCGCTCCAGAATATCCGCGTCAAATTCGATATGGCTTGGGCCAAGCCCCGCGTCGGGCTCTGGCTGAAAACCTACTTCGACCACAACTACGTCTTTATCTTTGACGGCAGCGACAAACCGATCTTTTCGCAGATCGCCCGCCAAGAGCTCGATGCGTCCTGGTTCGACGCCGCAATGGTCGATCTGCAGTCAGTGCTCGCCTACATGCGCGGGCGCAACCCGGCCTTGCACGGTACGCTCCGCCTCGCCGAACCGAACGTGACGGTGGATGGCCCGCACGCCCAAGCCGCGGTGATCCGCAGCCTCGCGGGCCGGCCCGCGGTCATTGCCGCGGTCGCGGTCGGGCCGCTCGGCGGTCTCCTCGCCGCCGGCGACCAAGCAGCCCCGATCGTCATGTCGGTGAAATTCATCGACAGCGACGCGCTCGCCGGCATCGCCGCGCAGTTGCAATTGACGCACCTGCGCAAGCTCGGCGACGAGCCCGCGCCGCCCACCGATTTGACTTATGCGTTGGACGGGCCGCGAGGAAATTCGATTGCGCGTTTCGCCTGGACGCCTAAGCAGCCCGGCGCCGAGATCGTCAGCAGCGTCGTTCCGTTCATCGCGGTCGCGCTCGCGGGCTTCACACTGCTCGCGGCCTTCGTGCTGCGCTACATGCGCCGCACCGCGGTTGCCATCGCCGCTGGCGAATCGCGGCTACGCCATCTCGCCATGCACGATCCGCTCTGCGGCCTGCCCAACCGCATTTTCTTCGGCGAGCGGCTGGAGGCGGTGATCGATGAGGTGCGCGCCGGCTCCTCGCCGGCCGCCGTATTCTATATCGACCTCGACCATTTCAAGGACGTCAACGACACGCTCGGTCATCCGGTCGGCGACGAATTGATCCGCAACGTCACGCTGCGGCTGTCGCACGCGCTGCGCGGCGACGACCTGGTGGCACGGCTCGGCGGCGACGAGTTCGCGGTTATTTCCTCGATCGGCGACGACGGCGACAAGATGATGGCGGTGGCCCAGCGCCTGATCGCGGCGATCTGCGCGCCCTATGTGATCAACCGCCAGAACATCATCATCGGCGCTTCGATCGGCATCGCGGTGATCGACCGCAAATCGGGCGCCGCCGCCGACATCATGCGCTATGCCGACATGGCGCTCTACCGCGCCAAGAACGAGGGCCGCAACCGCGCCTGCATCTACGACGCTGCGATGGACGCGGATCTCTCCAACCGCAAGCTGTTGGAAGCCGATCTGCGTGAAGCGATCGAGAACGACCAGCTGAAGCTGCTGTACCAGCCGATCGTCAATAAGAGCGGTGAGGCGGTGGTCGGCGTCGAAGCGCTCTGCCGCTGGACGCACCCGACGCGCGGCGAAATTCCGCCTACCGAATTCATCGCCGTCGCCGAACACAGCGGATTGATCATCGATCTGGGCGGCTGGGTGCTGCGCCGCGCCTGCTTCGACGGCAAGGCGTGGCCGGGCCTCAGCGTCTCGGTTAACGTGTCACCGCTGCAATTCCGCCGCACCGATT
>DAIMKK010000376.1:0-3372 GCA_036721745.1 Pseudolabrys sp.
TGCGCGCGGCCGCGCTCGTCGCCACGAACGTTGAACATATGAATCACCAGTTTGCCGCCGACTTGCGCGAGCCGCTCCAGTTCGGCATCGGCATTCACGGCGGCGAAGTGATCATTGGCGACATCGGTTTCCGCGACCGCAGGGTGTTCACGGCCATCGGCGACCCCGTCAACGTCGCCGCGCGTCTGCAAGACATGACGAAGAATCTAAATTGCCAAGTCGTCATTTCCGACGAGGCCTACCGCACCGCAGGCGTCGATCCCGACGCGCTGGCACGAAGCCGATGGTGGTCCGCATCGCGGTGGACCCGACCGTCCTGGCGAGCCTCGTGCAGTAAGCGCCCGACGCTGCGAAGCGACAACCGCCCGTGGCTCAAGCCGGCGCCTGATCTAGGCCTTGAACGCCTTGAAGGTGATGATGGTGTGGGTGTCCTTGATACCGGCCATGCACTGCACCTTCTCGTTGACGAAGTGGCCGATATCCGTGCCGGTGTCGACGTAGAATTTCACCAGCAGGTCGTAATCGCCGGCGGTCGAATAGATTTCGGAGGCAATCTCGGCTTCGGCCAGCTCATTGGCCACTTGATAGGATTTGCCGAGTTCGCATTTGATCTGGACGAAAAAGGGGGTCATTGCGCGCCTCCGTGCCCTGAAGGGGACGCCGCAATCCAGCAAAAACGTGGCCGACATGCAAGGCACTCAAGTCTCGCAGGCTTGCGTTGCGTATCAGCGCGGACTAGGAAGTGATCAGCAATCTCTTGGGGTGTCCGGCATTTCCGGACTGAGAGGCCAGCCGAGGCCAACCCAACGAACCTGATCCGGGTCATGCCGGCGGAGGGAGATGAGATGCACAATTCCGGACCGGCAACGAACGACAACGTGCCGCAAATTGCGGCCGCGCTGCTTGAGCGGCTGCGCGCTCGCTCGCCGCGAGTCCATTGCATCACCAACGCGGTGGCGCAGAATTTTACCGCCAATGTACTGCTGGCGATTGGCGTGGTGCCGTCCATGACGCTGTCGGTGGAGGAGATCGGGCCGTTCGTCGCCAGCGCGAATGCGCTTTTGGTCAATCTCGGCACTTTGGACCGCGAGCGCCGCGAGGCCGCCGTGATCGCAGTGGAAGCCGCGATGCGGGGCAACGTGCCTTGGGTGCTCGATCCGGTGTTCATCGACCGCAGCAGCTCACGTGCAGCCTTCGCCCGCGCGCTGATCGCGAGCGCACCAAAAACGGTACGCCTCAACGGTGCCGAATTTTCCGCGCTGTCGGGGAGCGAGCCGACACATGAAACGCTGGCGGCCTACGCACGCGACAAGAATACTGTGATTGGGCTGTCGGGCGCGACCGATTGGGTCGGCGACGGCGACCGATTTGCGGCCATCGCCAACGGCCATGTGCTGATGGCCAAGGTGACCGCCATGGGCTGTGCAGTCTCGTCACTGGTCGGGGCCTGCCTCGCCGTCGAACCGGATGCATGGGTCGCCACCACGGCTGCGCTGACGATCGCCGGTGTCGCCGGCGAATTGGCGGCCGAAAAGGCCGCCGGCCCCGGCAGCTTCGCGGTGGCATTCGTCGATACGCTGTTCAATCTCGATGGGCCGACGCTCATCGCACATGCTCGCGTGAATTTTGCAAGGGCGAACTGATGGACATCGATCTCCGGCTTTATGCGCTTGTCGATCCGGCCGTTGCCGGCGGCCGCACATTGCCAAATCTCGCCGGGCTGATCGCCAGCAGCGCCACACTGGTGCAGCTGCGCGACAAGCACGGCTCTACCCGCGCCATGGTGGACGAAGCGCGCGCTCTGCGCGAGGTGCTTGAGCCGGCCGGCGTGCCGTTGCTGATCAACGACCGCGTCGACGTCGCGCTCGCCGCCGAAGCCGACGGCGTGCATATCGGCCAGGACGACATGGCGCCAGCCGATGCCCGGCTACTGCTCGGCCGCACGGCGATTATTGGGCTGAGCCTGAGCACGGTCCAGCAGGCGCAGACCGCACCGCTCGAACTGCTCGACTATGTCGGCATTGGTGCGGTATTCGCCACCGGCTCGAAAGATGACGCCAAGGCGCCGATCGGAGTTTCCGGCCTGCGCGACATCGTGCAGGCGGTGCGCGCACGCAAACCGGGATTTCCGATTTGCGGTATCTCCGGCATCAATACCAGCAATGCCGGCGAGGTGATCGCGGCCGGCGCCGACGGCGTGGCGGTCATTTCGGCGCTTTCTCTGGCGTCCGACCCGGGCAAAGCCGCGCAAGATCTGCGCGCGGTGGTGGGCGCCGTGCTGGCGCAGCGGGGCCCCACATGACCGCGATTGCGCTCACCATCGCCGGCTCGGATTCGAGCGCTGGCGCCGGCATCCAGGCGGACCTGAAGACTTTCGCGGCGCTCGGCATTTACGGCGCCAGCGTCATCACGGCGCTGACCGCGCAAAATACGCGTGGCGTGAGCGCGATCCATGACGTGCCGCCCGGTTTTATCGCCGCCCAGATCGACGATGTCTTTTCCGATCTCGCGGTCGATGCGGTGAAGATCGGCATGCTGTTCCGGCCGGCGACGGTCGAGGCGACGGCGGAGGGGCTCACGCGTCACCGCGCGCGCAACATCGTGCTCGACCCGGTGACGATCGCGAGTTCCGGCGACAGCCTGTTGGGTGGCGAAGTAATCGAGGTGCTGCGCAGCAATCTCATTCCGCACGCGCTGTTGGTGACGCCCAATCTGCCGGAAGCCGCCGCGCTCGTCGGCGCGTCGCTGGCGCGCAACGAATGGGAAATGGAGGCCCAGGCACGCGAGATATTGTCACTCGGCGCGCGCAACGTCCTGATCAAAGGCGGCCACGGCGAGGGCGACGAGAGCGTTGACCTGCTGGTCGGGCAGGGTGAAGTCGTGCGCCTGTCGGCGAAAAGGATCGCCACCAACAACACCCACGGCACCGGTTGCACGTTGTCGTCGGCGATCGCGGCCGGGCTCGCCAAGGGCCGCGACGTGGTGACGGCGTGCCAGGAGGCGAAGACTTACGTCACCGCGGCCATCGCGCACGCCGACGAACTCAAAATCGGCCACGGCCCCGGGCCCTTGCATCATTTCTACCGGCATTGGAGCACGCCATGACGACGCGACGTCGATTCGCCATTGCAACCGGCGCCGCCGCCGCCGGCCTGCTGGCCGCGCCGCCGATCGCGCGCGCGCAAACGTTGAAGTGGCGCATGGTCACCTCCTGGCCGAAACGTTTACCCGGCCCTGGTCTCTCGGCCGAGCGCATCGCGAGCCGCATTCGCACGCTGTCGGGCGGGCGCATCGACATCACGGTCTATGCGGCGGGCGAAGTGGTGCCGGCCTTCGAGGTGCTGGGCGCCGTCGGCAACGGCGTCGCTGACA
>DAIMKK010000377.1:0-2727 GCA_036721745.1 Pseudolabrys sp.
CGGCAGAGGCGGCGGCGCTCGGCGAAGAGGGACTTGACCTCGCGATCGTCTACCTGCCGCCGCCGCTCAGCCCGGCGGTGCTTGCGCCGCTTGCCAAGGCGCTCGCCTCACTGGTATGATGTCGCCAATTGTTAAGTATATGCTAACATATTTCTGTTAGCTAACACTTCAATTGGCGATCGGCAGATGCACTGGTGAGGAGAGCAATGATGGCGGTTGTTGGAAACGGCACATCCGAGTCTCCGTGGGAGCTTACGACGCCCAGCGGATCGTCCGAGTATCAGATGTACCGAAACGAGTCGATGAGTCCTCCGGCGATCGTTTGCGTCGTCGGTAAAACCACCCTTCGCTATCAACTCCGGGCGATCGAGGATCTGCACGCGATGCTGGTGGCGCACGGCGACTGGATGCTCCTCGGAAGTGCGGACGAACAGAAACCCGCCGCCGAAGGCACTGTCGAGGCCTGGGCTCGCTCGGAAGAAAACCCGGTCGGCGGCTGGTATGGCATGAACAAGGGACTCCGCGGCCGCTTCGGGATGTACATGCCGCCATTGATGGAAGCGCTCGGGTTGGCCGAGGTCGAACACCAGCCGCGCAACAACCGCATGCGTGCGATAAAGTCGTAGCAGCTGGGGCCGGGATCCGGCCCGACTGCAGCCGAAACGATTCGTAAAAACGAAAGGCAGACTCGTGGATAGGCGGCCGACCCCGATCTGGTACGACGACGCCAAGCTCGGCATCTTTGTCCATTGGGGTCTGTATTCCGTGCCCGGTTGGGCTCCGGCGAGCGGCACATTGGACGAGGTTCCTCACCAACAAGGGTGGCGGACCTGGTTTCGGAACAACGCCTACGCCGAGTGGTATGCGAACACCCTCAAGATTGCCGGAAGCCCCACCGCCGCGCACCATCACGAGACCTACGGTTCGGCGAGTTATTACGATTTCATCCCTGCCTTCCGTGAGGCTGTTCGAGGTTGGGACCCCGATGAATGGGCGGAGCTTTTCAAAGCGGCCGGCGCCGGCTACGTCGTCTTGACCACGAAGCACCATGATGGGTTCCGACTTTGGCCCAGCCGGCTGGCACACCCCGAGTTCGGCGATTTTCACGCCGGCCGCGATCTCGTCGGCGACCTGGCTGGAGCGGTCCGATCCGCGGGAATGCGCTTCGGAACCTACTACTCGGGCGGACTCGACTGGAGTTTCAACCCGAGGGCTATTGAGGATCGCCCGGACCTCGGCGCCACCGTCATCCAGGATCCGGCCTATGTCGCGTATGCGGACGCGCACTGGCGAGAACTGATCGAGCGATACGGCACGACGATTCTCTGGAACGACATCGCTTATCCCCGCGTTTCCGAGCTGAGCGCGATTGTCGAGGACTTCTACCGGCGCACTCCTGACGGAATTGTCGACGACCGCTTCAAGGACATCGCACTCGACGGAACGTCGACGCCCCTTGTGCCGCCTGACATTCTGACTCCGGAATACACCAGTTTTGCCGACATCCGGGCCGAGAAATGGGAAACCACGCGCGGCATCGGCTACTCCTTTGGCTACAACCGGACCGAGGATGAGGCGAATTTCATCCCGATCGACTCGCTCATCCACCTCCTTGTCGATGTCGTGAGCAAAAACGGCAACATGCTGCTCAACGTCGGACCCCGCGCGGACGGCAGCATTCAGGACGGCCAGTTGGCAAGGCTTCGAGCGCTCGGCGCCTGGCTGGCGGTCAATGGTGAGGCGATCTACGGAACGCGTCCTTGGCGTGTCGCCGAGGGCTCGACCGATGCGGGCATCCCGGTTCGCTTCACCCGAAAAGGTGACGCGATCTATGCGATTCTGCTCGGTCAACCGGCGCCGGGGGCGATATTCTTGAACGGCATTCAAGCATCTGCCGAAATGAGCGTTTCGTTGCTCGGCCATGGTCCGGTTTCATTGACGGAGTCGCGCGGCGATGCAATCGGCATCATCATTCCAAATGGCTTGACAGTCTCGCCCGCGCACGCGTTGCGTTTGAGCCCGGCGCTCGAGTAATTCCGCCGGCGGGGGACGATCAGCGCGTCGTTGGCCCTCTGCTAGAATCAGTCTAGGTTTTGTTTTTTTAGCGCTCAATCCCAGAGGAGAGTCCAATGCGGCAATCGTTGAAGAATTCAGCGTTCGGAAGCTGCTTCAACGAAGGCGTGTCGCATGGCGATTGTCAAAATAGGGATTCTGGCGTGTGTAGACGCCGGTAAAGTCGGCCCCACGAGGCAAACAGACTCCCCGACCGGGGGTATCACCCGCAACCTCGCAGCCGCGAAAGCGCAGCGACGCGAACTTAACTTCGATCTCATCGATCATTGTGCGCCCCGTTGGGACGCTTCGACCTTCATGCCCGCCTGCAATCTCGATGTCACTGACCCGACGCGGTGGTTCCGATGAGCGGGTTGCGGTCGTTCAACCGTTACCGGCGGCTGTTGGCCCGCTATCTCCGACCTGAGCGGCCTCGGATGTGCTTGCTCGCGCTGATCCTGTGCGGCTCTATTGGCGTGCAGGTAATCACACCGTTGATGGCGGGCCGCTTCATCGACCGAGCCACCGCCGGCGGCGCCATGCGCGACTTGATCTTCATCGCGCTGCTGACCATGGGTCTTGCGCTAGCGGGCCAGGGCGCCGCAGTCGCGGAAACCTACGTGGCCGAAAACGTGAGCTGGGCGGCGACAAACGCGTTGCGGGCCGACCTTATTG
>DAIMKK010000377.1:2737-3362 GCA_036721745.1 Pseudolabrys sp.
ACCTTATTGCACACCTTTTGCGCCTCGATTCCACGTTTCACGATGCCCACACACCGGGCGAGTTGATCGAGCGGGTGGACGGCGACGTGTCGGCGCTGGCTCGATTCTTTTCACGGTTCGTGATCTATGTGCTCGGCAATGGCGTTTTGATCGCCGGCGTGCTCGCCCTGCTATTTCACGTTGACTGGCGCATCGGTCTGGCGCTGACCGCATTTGTCTTGGTAGCTATCATCGCGATGCTGCGTATCCGCGCCGCCGCCACCGGTTCGTGGGGCGCGGAGCGTCAAGCCAGCGCCGACTTTTACGGCTTTCTGGGTGAATACCTGTCCGGTCTGGAAGATGTCCGATCCAGCGGGGCTGGGGCGTTTGTACTCCGCCGGTGCGCCGAAGTCATGCGAACCTGGCTAGCAGCAACACAGAAGGCAGAGATAAAGGGCTACGCCCTGATCGCCACGAGTCAGGGGCTTTTTGGCGTTGGCACAGCGGTCGCATTCCTCCTCAGCGCCATGCTGTACCGAGACGGCACGCTGACCATCGGCACTGTCTATCTGGTCTTCCAGTACACCGAGGGGCTGCGCCACCCGACGGAGCAAATCCGCACCGAAGTGCAAGACCTGCAACAAGC
>DAIMKK010000378.1:0-224 GCA_036721745.1 Pseudolabrys sp.
CCCGAGATCGGCCCATGTCTTGAGGTCCACCGGCGCGCCGATCAATCCGCCGGGCAGGCGCCAGGCCAGAAGCAAACAACTGACGCAGGCAACAACGCTGATGCTGCCGTAAGTCGCGCGCCAGCCATAGCGGCTGGCGATGAACGTCACCAGCGGCAGGCCAATTGCCGCGGCCAGCGACCAGCCGAGAAAGATGTAGGCGATGGTGCCGCCGCGTTTCCTTG
>DAIMKK010000378.1:298-740 GCA_036721745.1 Pseudolabrys sp.
CCGACAGTTCGCTCAACATCCCCGCCGGCGCCAGCACGGAAGTGCCGATGACGAAATTTCCGAGCATCAGGGCGGTGTGGGCAAACCGGCGTTCGACGTGACTTTCCATGCAAATGCATGTAGGCCAAGCCCGTCCTGAATAATAGGGTGAGGCAGGACTAATTCGCAGCATCGTTCTTGGGATTGCCGGATTGCGTCGCCCGAATCCCCTGCTATACCGCTGCTTTCCCGCTTACCTGCGCTCGTTCGCAGGAGTGAGCTAAGGAGACCGCTATGCCAGACAAGAATGCGCCCGCGTCCGGATTCAAGTACAGTGTTGCGAATCTGAAACCGGTCGAATCGAGCATGATCGCCCTCGCCTTCCCCGACGGCGCCAAGCGCGAATTCCCCAAGGGCATCACCGGAACCGATATCGCCAAGGGCATCTCGCCGTCGCTGGCCA
>DAIMKK010000378.1:750-3335 GCA_036721745.1 Pseudolabrys sp.
CGCTCGATGGCGCGGTCGTCGACCTCGCCGATCCAATCGAGCACGACGCCAAAATCGAATTCATCGCCCGCGACGATTCCCGCGCGCTGGAACTGATCCGGCATGACGCCGCGCATGTGCTGGCCGAAGCGGTGCAGTCGCTGTGGCCGGGCACCCAGGTAACCATCGGTCCGGTGATCGAGAACGGCTTCTATTACGATTTCTTCCGCAACGAGCCGTTCACGCCGGAGGATTTTGCCGCCATCGAAAAGAAGATGCGCGAGATCATCGCGCGCGACAAACCGTTTACTAAGGAAATCTGGACGCGCGAGCAGACCAAACAGGTGTTCCGCGACAACGGCGAGATGTTCAAGGTCGAACTGGTCGACGCGATCCCGGCCGACCAGACCATCAAGATTTACAAGCAAGGCGACTGGTTCGACCTCTGCCGCGGGCCGCACATGACGTCCACCGGCAAGATCGGCAATGCCTTCAGGCTGATGAAGGTCGCCGGCGCTTATTGGCGCGGCGATTCGAACAATCCGATGCTGACGCGCATTTACGGCACCGCGTTTGCGAAACAGGAAGAACTCGACGCGTACCTCAAGCAGATCGAGGAAGCCGAGAAGCGCGATCACCGCAAGCTTGGCCGCGAACTCGATCTGTTTCACTTCCAGGAGGAAGGTCCCGGTGTGGTGTTCTGGCACGCTCGGGGCTGGACGATTTTTCAGGCGCTGATCGCCTATATGCGCCGGCGGCTTACGGGAGACTATGACGAGGTCAACGCGCCGCAAATTCTCGACAAGTCGCTGTGGGAAACCTCGGGCCATTGGGAATGGTACCGCGAGAACATGTTCGCGGCGCAATCCGCCGGCGACGAGACCGAGGACAAGCGCTGGTTCGCATTAAAGCCGATGAACTGTCCCGGCCATGTGCAAATCTTCAAACATGGGCTGAAAAGCTATCGCGACCTGCCACTGCGGCTTGCTGAATTCGGCGTGGTGCATCGCTATGAGCCGTCAGGCGCGATGCACGGGCTGATGCGGGTGCGCGGCTTTACCCAGGACGACGCCCATGTGTTCTGCACGGAAGCGCAGCTCGCCGACGAGTGCCTGAAGATCAACGATCTCATTCTGTCGACCTATTCGGATTTCGACTTCGAGGGCGATCTCACGATAAAACTCTCGACCCGGCCAGAGAAGCGCGTCGGCACCGACGAGATGTGGGACCATGCCGAGCGTGTGATGGCGACGGTGCTTTCAGAAATCCAGGTGCAAGGCCACAACCACCGCATCAAGACCGCGATCAATCCCGGCGAAGGCGCGTTCTACGGACCGAAATTCGAATATGTGCTGCGCGACGCCATCGGGCGCGACTGGCAATGCGGCACCACACAGGTCGACTTCAACCTTCCGGAGCGTTTCGGCGCGTTCTATATCGATGCCGACGGTTCGAAGAAAGTGCCGGTCATGGTGCATCGCGCGATCTGCGGCTCGATGGAGCGCTTTATCGGCATCCTGATCGAGCATTACGCCGGCAACTTCCCGCTCTGGCTGGCGCCGACGCAGGCCGTCGTCACCACCATCACCTCGGAAGGCGATGAATACGCCAAGGTGGTTGCCGCGGCCGCACGACGCGCGGGCCTGCGCGTGGAGATTGATCTGCGCAACGAGAAGATCAACTACAAGGTCCGCGAACATTCGCTGGCGAAGATTCCGGCACTGCTGGTGGTCGGCAAGAAGGAAGCCGAGAGCCATTCGGTCTCGATCCGCCGCTTGGGGAGCGAGGGCCAGACCGTGTTGCCGACGGATGAAGCGCTGGCCGCACTGGTCGATGAGGCCACGCCGCCGGACCTGAAGCGGGCGAACGCGGCTTGAGTTTAGAGCCTTGCTAAATCGTGGCGCTTGCAAACCTTGCCGGTTCGCCCGATATGCCGGTTGATCGCATCAACGATGCGAAATCATGGAATGCCTATGCCCGACGCCATTGATCTCCTGAAGATTCGCCGCTCGGTGAAGCCGCGCGAGATGGGCGATCCCGGCCCCTCGCCGGCCGAGCTCGAAACCATATTGACCATCGGCGCGCGGGTGCCGGATCACGGCAAGCTGACGCCATGGCGCTTCATCGTGTTCGAAGGCGATGCGCGCGTTCGCGCCGGCGAAGTGATCGCGCGCGTGTTCGCGCAGAAAAATCCGAACGCCGCGTCGGACGAGATCGATGTCGAGAAGCGCCGGCTCACGGACGCACCCTTGGTGATTGGCGTGGTCAGTTTTACCAGGCCGCACCCCAAGGTGCCGCCATGGGAGCAGGAATTATCCGCGGGCGCGAGCGCGATGAACATCGTCACCGCGGCCACCGCCCTCGGCTACGGCGCGTGCTGGCTGACCGGCTGGTTTGCGTTCGACCGCGACGTCCTCGATAGGCTTGGATTGAAGGCGGATGAAAAGCTCGCCGGCCTCATCCATATCGGCACGCCAACGAAATCAAGCGAAGACCGGCCGCGCCCGGCGCTTTCGGATATCGTGACGCGGTTTTAGAGATCAGCGCGCGACGACCTCGACCTCGCCATCGACGCCGTTGACGACGTTGAAGGCACGCTCGTACAC
>DAIMKK010000379.1:0-3322 GCA_036721745.1 Pseudolabrys sp.
TTTCTCGAGCCCGCCCATGGCCTCGATCTGCTTCTTTTCTTCCTCGGTGAGATATTTTTCGGCCAGCTTTTTGAGCCACTCGGCCGGGATCTCGGCTTCGGCGCCGTCGCTCAGCAATTCGAGCCCCTTGAACACGTGGCCGAACACGCGGTCGAACTTGTCGAGATTGCGCTCGTCCTTCACCAGCGTGGCGCGCGACAGATAGTAGAAATCCTCCACGCGGCGGGAGGCCAAGTCGGCCTGCATCGCCTGCATCAGCGTCAAATACTCGCGCAGCGTCACCGGCACGCCGGCGGATTTGAGTTCCGAGAAGAAGGTAACAAACATTCCGGGATGATAGCGCCTAGCCGCTCGTCTGAACAAGGCGCGAGGCTAGTCGCGTGCGCGTCATGTCGATATGCATGAGCAGCGCGAAAAACAGGTCCGAGTGCCGCATCGGCAGGATGTTGGCCGCCCGGTCGATATTCTCCAGGTCATCCTGCAGCGCCGCCACCTGCTCGGCGGTCAGTTCGCCTTTCAGCCGCGCGTTCACCAGCCGCAGGCGGCGGTACAATCGCGCCAGCCGCAGATTCAAGAGCCATGCGTAAAGCTTCGGCGTAAGGGTGAACAGCGGAATGATGATCGCAATCGCGGTCACCACGATCGCCGCGATGCGCTTGGCGTAGTTGATCATCCAGAACGGCAGGTAGCGCTGCAGGAACGAGGGCCCATTTTTGTAGTAGTCGACGGCCTCCTCGGCCATCGGGAGCTCCGGATCGTTGATCGAGGGAAACTCGCCAGGCCGCTGAAAAACTCCCCCACCGCTGTGCACTTCCTTCAAAACTTGTGCCAGCAGATAGATGAGCTCCGGGTGCAGGTCCTTGCGCACCACGAACGCGCTGGTCGAGCCGATGAGGCTCACGTCGCTCGGCGGGATATTCTTCTCAAGGTCGATCACGCCCTGCGGCAGCACCAGTCTGTTGAGCGAAGGAAACAGGCGCGTAATCGCCTCGGCCTGGCTGACGTTCATTAGCCGGATATTTGGATCCCGCAACATTGTTTGAATGCTTGGTGCATTCAGGTCGATCGGCGGCAGGATGGCGACATCGACCTCGCCGCTTTGCAGCAGCTTCGCGGCTGCCGGGGCGCCGCGTTCCGGCGAAACCACCATGTCGCCGGGCTTTACGCCGTTGGCGGCGAGGATGCGGTCGACAAGATCGCCGGTGGCGACCGTCACGTAGGCGCGCTTGCCCTTGAGCTGTGACAAGCGGTCGAGCGTCTCCGGCCCGCGGTAGAAGATCCAGAACGGCGCAGCGTCGATACGACCGAGCGACACGATGTCTGGCGCCGTCTCGCGGGTAAGCAGGCCGCCGAACAGAAAGGCCGCCGAGACGTCCGACTTTGGATCCGCTATGAGCCTGGCGGAGTCGCCCGCGGACGCGAAGCGAAATTTCAGCGTGATGTGATGGCGGGCAAGCCGCTCCTTGTAGCGGTTGGCGATGTGCTCGAAGGCGCCGCCTTTGATGCCCGCCGCGATCGTGATGCTCGTGGGTGGCGCTGGGATGAAATACCAAAGCGCAAGCCAGACCGTCGCGACAAGACAGAGCGCCGCGGCGAGGGCTCTTAAAATGATTCCTAAGGTCCAATTCCCCATAGTTTCAGATCACGCCATCTAGCCCCCGGCGCGTCAAGCCGATAAAGAGGTGGCCAACAAAACGAAGAAACGGCCGGGGGGATTCAACAATGCCAGCGCGCGACCACGCCATCTGGGCGCTTGCCATCCTATTGTCGATGGTGCTGCTCATCGCGCCTGCGCTGTGGAACGGCTTCGCGCTGCTGCAATACGACACCGGTGGCTATCTGGCGCGCTGGTACGAGGGCTATCTGGTGCCGAGCCGCGCCGTGGTTTACGGCCTCATCCTCACCGCCGGCGTGCCGCTGGCGTTCTGGCCGGTGTTGCTGCTGCAATCGGCACTCACGGTCTGGATCCTCACGCTCATGCTGCGCGCGCACGGGCTCGGACGCCGGCCGCTGCTCTTGCTCGCCGTCGTCGCCGCGTTGTCGCTGCTCACCACCCTGCCCTGGCTGACTTCGATCCTGCTCACCGACATCTTCTGCGGCCTCGGCGTGCTGGCGCTTTATCTCATCGTCATGCGCGGCGATGCGCTCAGCCGACGGGAGTGCATCGGCCTGTTCGTGCTGATCGCCGGCGCCGCCGCCACCCACAGCGCCACGCTGGCCGTGCTGCTGGTCCTCACGCTTGCAGCCGTGGTGCATTTTCTCATTGATCGCCGGCGCAGTCGCATTGTCGGAATTTGGCGCGGCCTGATTGCACTCATGCTCGGCACGGTCATGGTATTCGCCGCCGACTTTGTTGTCGCCAAGCGGTTGGCCTGGACGCCGGGCGGCTTTGCGCTCTCGTTCGGACGCATGCTGCAGGACGGCATCGTCACGAAATATCTCGACGAGCATTGCCCCGATCCCGCGCTGCGACTGTGTCCCTACAAGGACCGGCTACCCGTAGACGCCGATGTCTGGTTCTGGGGCAGCACGCTGTTCGACCAGCTCGGCCGTTTTGCCGGCCTCGATCAGGAGATGGAAACCATCGCCCTCAAAAGCTTGGTCGCTTATCCAGCTTTGCAGGCCGAAACCGCGGCCGTCGCAACCGCCAGACAGTTGATCGCCGTGCACACCGGCGAAGGCGTGCTCACCACCATCTGGCACACTTATGCGATCATCGAAAAATTCACCCCGCAATTGGCGCCGGCCATGCACGCGGCGCGCCAGCAGCATGGCGAACTCTCGTTCACGACCATCAACGAATGGCAGTATCCGCTCGCGCTGATCGCGATGGCGCTGCTGCCGCTCATCATGTGGCTCGCCTGGCGCAAGACAATTCCGGCCGCGATCGGTGAACTAGCCGCCACCGTCACGCTCGCGCTCTTGGGCAATGCCTTTGTGTGCGGCGCCTTGTCCAACCCACACGACCGCTACGGCGCGCGCATGGTCTGGCTCGCGGCATTCACCATCATGCTCGCGCTGACGCGGCGGCGAGCGGACCGTCTTGGGCAGCCTTTGGATTTGGCTTAGACTTGCCGGTTCGAATACTCAGGGGAGACTAACCGACAATGACAATGTCCATCATGCACATGGCTTTGCTCGCGGCCGCCTTTACCGGCGGGTTTTCCGCAACGGCCACAGCGGATGCGCTCAAGGACCTCGCTCCGACCGGCAAGCTACGCGCGGCGATCAACTTGGGCAATTCGGTGCTGGCGCAGAAGGACGAAACCACCGGCCAGCCCAAAGGCATCACCCCCGATCTCGCGCGCGAACTCGGGCGGCG
>DAIMKK010000380.1:0-3312 GCA_036721745.1 Pseudolabrys sp.
CCGCCGCCTTTGGCGACGCAGGGCGCGTTGTCGCAGTGGTTGCACATCGTCGGCACGTAGGCGATGTCGATCGCCGGAATCTGGCCGCGCTCTTTCTGCAGAATGTCGATCCACTTGTGGCCGTGCTTGGGCATCGGCGCCGAGTAGCCGGGAAACTCGTTGCCGATGTATTCGTCCATGGTTGCGAGCGTGCACAAATTGCAATTGGTGCACTCGGCGACGTCAATGATCAGGTTCCATTTATTCATCGTAGCCACACCACGTTTCGCCCCGGCCGATCGTCACTTCGGTATTTTCGGCACGATGAGATGAAAGAGCTTGAGTGACGCCCCGCTCGCCGCCTGGATGGTCGCGGTCTCGGACGGACCGAGATAGATGCCGGCGCCTTTCTCGACGTCGTAATCTTTGTTGTTGAGTTGGATGCGGCCTTTGCCGTCCATGAGATAGATGAGCTGGTGCTTGTCGGAGGCATCCGGCTTGAACGTCTCGGCCGATTTGAGCCAGCGCAGCGAACCGCGCACGTTGTGCGCCCCGCAGAGCGCCTCGTTCAGCACCTCGGTGACCTCGCCTTGGCCGGCCGAAGCCTTTTTCGGGAGTTTGCTGGTTTCGATGAATGTGAGCGACATAATCGTTTTCCTATGCTGTCAGAATAAGTTCAGGTCTGAATCCAGACTTTGCCGTCCTTGCGGTCCCAGCGCAGATCGGCGTCGGTGCCTTCGAGGATCGTGGTCTTGAAGCGGTTGGGCCCCTGCCACTCGAAATAGAACAGCGGCTCGGTGGCGCGCAGGCGATGCTTTTCCTCGGCCGGGATGAAGATCATGTCGCCGGGTCCGACCGGGCGTATGCCAGCGTCCGATTCCACCGTCGCTTTGCCGTCGATGATGAAATAGAAATGCTCGCAGTTCTTGTGCAGGTGCAAGGGCGAGGCCGCGCCCTTCTTGTAGTGCATGACGCCCGCCAGCATGTCGTCGATTTGGGCGAGTTCCTGATTGACGAAGAAAATGCGCTCGCGCGCCTGTTTGGCGTCGATCAGCGAGGGCAGATCACCCTCCTTGAATACATAGGCCATTAGATCAACTCCTCCTGTTATTGCTATTTTGCCGGCACAAGGTGTGCCGCCTTGAGTTTGCTGCGGACTTCATCGTCCTTGTCCATCTCGGCAAAAGCCTCCGAGATATATTCGGTCTTGCCGTCCCACAGTACGATTTCGACGAGCCCTTGCGAACCGGCGAGCGCATGCGTCGACTTGGTCTGCGAGCGATGCGGCATCAACAGGTTGACCACGCCACCGCGGTCCACCGACCGGCCGGGCTCGCCCATCGGTTCGTACAGCGCCGAGGATTCGTAGCTGTGGGCGACGCCGCGCGATAGTCGCTCGGTGAGCACCGCCGCGCAGATCACTGCGCCACGATCGTTGTAAACTTTGACCAGATCGTGCTGCTTGATGCCGCGCGCCGCGGCATCCTGCGAATTCATGCGCACGGTCCAATAGTACCAATCCTTCACCTTCACCCGGTGGTCCGGAATGTTGAGCAGGAAGCTGTCCTTGCCGTCGTTTTGGGTGTGGAAGCTGTACTTGCTGTGCGGCGTGAGCAACTGCAGCGGATATTTCCGGAATAGTGCGCCCGACTGCGGACCCTCCCACGACGGCACGTATTCGACGACCGGCGGCCGCTCGGGATCATTCGCACGCTTGAGACTGTTGCATTCGAATTCAAGCTTGCCCGATTGGGTCTGCAAGCCTTTGAGGAACTCCACTGAATAGTCGGATGGCAATGGATGCGGCTCCGGAACGTCCTTCTTACGGCCTTCCCAGAACCAGCGGAAGGAGACCGGCACGCGCAGGTGCTCCTTCTCCGCCGGCACGACGTAGTAACCGCGCTTCATGAACTTCTTCCAGGAAATCTTTTTCGGTAGGTCGGACGCATCGAACAAACGCTTAACCCAGTCGATTTCGTTGACGCCCTCGGAGAAGTAGTTGGCGAGCCCGAGCCGCTTGCTGATCTCGTTGAAGATCCAGAAGTCGGATTTTGACTCGCCAAGCGGCTCGATCGCCGGCGCCTGGAAGATGATAACGCGATGATTGAGCTGCTGCTGGCCATGATGGCCGTAGCCGCCCAGTCCGGCCCATTCGCTGATGTCGACCCGCTCGAAATTGGTGCAGGCGGGCAGGATGACGTCGGCGAATTTGGTGTCGCCCTCGAACCAGATGGCCTGGCTGACGACGAATTCGAGGTTCGGCGATTGGAACATCTTCACGTGGCGGTTCGTGTTGTTCATGGTCGGGATCAGCGAACCGCCGTATTTGAACATCATCCGCACCGGCGCGTGACCAGCCGCCGGATAGCTGAACTTGGCGAACTGCGTCTCGATCGATTTACCGCTCCACGGGTAGCCGCCGTCGGTTTTCCCTTCGAGAATCGCTTCGGGCAGGAAGATGCGTGGAATCCTCTGATTCGGCGTGTTCACCGTCGGCAGCTGTGGCATGCGCTGAAACAGCTCAACCGCCATCGCCGTCTTCTCGATATCGCCGGACATGCCGCCGTCGGCGTAGCCCGGGAAATAGAAGTTGAGATCGATCGGGGAGCCCCATTGCAGATTGCCCATGTTGATACCGGGCTTGCCCAGTCCCTGCATTGCGATCAGGCACACCATGGTGCGCGCCCATTGGATGCCGGTCTGGTTGCGGCAGGCGCCGCCGTGGCCATTGCCCCAACCGCCGCAGCCGAGATAAGTGCGTTTGGCCGCCCATTCGCGCGCCAGCGCGCGCACGTCCTTGGCTGCAACGCCGGTCTCCTTCTCCTGCCATTCGGGCGACTTGGCCACGCCATCGCGCTCGCCCATGACATAGGCCTTCCAGGCGTCAAAGCCGGTCGTGTGCGTCTTGACGTATTCCTTGTCGTAAAGCCCTTCCTTAATCCAAACATAGGCGATCGCTATGGCGAGCGCCGGCGAGGTCGTCGGCTTCGGGCAGATCCATTTTCCCGGCAGGAATTGGGCGGACGAGTTGTAATGGGGATCGATGTGCACGATTTTGATGCCGAGCTTCTTCAGCCATTGCCGACGCACCGTGCCTTCCTGCGCGCCATAGGAACCACTGTTGGTTTCCGGATCGGCCGACCAGAACACGACCATCTCGCAGTTTTGCAGCAGATCCTCGACGGTGCCGTAAGTTTCACTCTGGCCGACGCGCATCGTATAGCCCCAGTGGTGCGCGGCGCCCCAGTACCAGCCTTCCCAGCTGTCAGGATTATGATGGACGGGCGTGTGACCGACGGCGTTGCTGAAGCGGTACAAAGCGCTGAGGTAATA
>DAIMKK010000381.1:0-3311 GCA_036721745.1 Pseudolabrys sp.
AAAGACCTGGTCAATCTCATTCTCAACAATGTGCGGTTCTCCGACGGCGTGCGGGTCGATCTGCATGCCATGATCGGCGCAACCACCATGTGTGAACGGCGCGTCCTGGCTCTACTCGACATGTACGGCAAGCACACAGTGCTTGCCTCCGTGCAGGAAATGATTAGGCGCACGGAAATCGCGGTGCGCGAGGAGATTCGTAAAATACCTGACGGCGTCTACACTGGTGCCTCGGCGACCGATGACGACGGCACGGTGCTCGACGAGCCGGTCTGGGTTCGCACCCGTATCACGGTGAAAGGCGACGAGATGACGATCGATCTCTCGGAGAGCGACGCTCAACGCAAAGGCTTCATCAATAGCGTCTACGCCGCCACCTATGGCAACGCGATCGCCGCCGCCATTCTGTACTTCGATCCCGCCATTGCCGACTACCACAACCAGGGGACGATGGAGCCGATAAAAGTCATTGCGACTCCTGGCTCGGTTGTTAATTGCCAATACCCTGCAACGGTCGGAGCCTCGCCGGTGAATGTTGGAATCCAAGTTATGGAGGCTGTGCTGGAGGCGTTGTCAAAGGCCCTTCCGCAACACGCGGTTGCGGCCTGGGGAAAACATCGCGGCGACTACGTCTTCGCCGTCGATCCACGTACGGGCGAACCGTACGTACGGACCAGCTTCGACTACGACGGCAGCGGCGGCGCGGTCTGGGGCTACGACGGCTACCAGGCAGTGAGCACGTTGACGGCGTTAGGAGCCGCGCATCGTGACAACGTGGAAGAAATGGAAGTGCGGGTGCCATGGCGTGCCCTCAAATGGGAAATGGTGCCCGACTTCGCTGGTGCCGGCCGTTGGCGCGGCGGTCCCGGGGTGCATTGGGAAGCGGTCAACGAAGGCTCTGACGGGCAGATGGCTACCGGAAGTTCGGATGGTGATGTTGTGCTGGGATTTGGCGCGTTGGGAGGGGAGCCAACACCGGTCTCTCGCACTTACCTGCGCCGCAATGGCGAGGATATCCGGGTCAAACCGCACCGACTCGTGCCGGTCAAGACCGGCGATGTGCTGGTCAAACATTCATCTGGCGGCGGCGGCGTCGGAAATCCTTCCGAGCGGGACCCAGAATTAGTGCGCGAGGATGTCGAGAACGAACTCGTTTCGTTCAAAACTGCCAAGGAAACCTACCGAGTGGTTATAGAACCCGGCACCTTGAAGGTCGATTCCCAAGCAACTAAGGCCTTGCGAGCTCGGTAAAGCTCGCATGCCGTCGATGGAATGGGCCGGCGATTGGTTGCGCAAACTGCAGCCCGGTCCGTGAGCTACGGCAGTAGCAGATACGAGTCAGGGCAGTAACGGAGCATGCGTATTACCGCTTGGAAAAAACTGATGCCGATGAAATCGCCGTGAACCGAGTCGTCTTGCCACCGAAAGACGAAGCAATATTGCTGCTCCGAAATATGCAGCTCATTCGTGCGTTCGAAGAGCAGGTCCGCAGTCTCTTCTTTGGCGGGATGATACCGGGTCTTGTGCATCTCTGCGCCGGGCAGGAAGCAGTAGCGGTAGGCGTCTGCTCGCAGCTGCGTACGAGCGACAAGATTGCGAGTAATCATCGTGGCCACGGTCACTGCCTGGCAAAGGGCGCCGACGTGCGCCGCCTGATGGCGGAAATCATGGGCCGACGCCCTGGATACGGGCTCGGCCGTGGCGGCAGTCTCCACATCTTCGACGCCGCAAACGGGAATCTTGGAACTAATGGCATTGTCGGAGGCGGCATTCCCCTTGCCGTGGGTGCCGCCTTGAGCGCCAAACGGAACGGCCGTGGCGATGTTGCCGTCTGCTTTTTCGGCGACGGCGCGCTAAACCAGGGTTTGTTGTTCGAAGCCATGAATATGGCGGCGATTTGGCGGCTGCCGGTCGTATTTGTTTGCGAGAACAACGGCTATGGCGAATTCACCGCAAGCGAGGATGTGACGGCCGGACGTGATCCAAAAGCGCGCGGCGCCGTTTTCGATATTCCTTCCGAAGCAGTTGATGGCATGGACGTGCTCGCCGTGCGCGACGCGGCTCGACTGGCTATTTCCAGGGCGCGTACGGGTAAGGGGCCAAGTTTCCTCGTCTGCACCACCTATCGCTATGGCGGCCACCATGCGGGTGATAAACAAGAATACAAGAACACTGCCGAAGTCGAGGCGTGGCGGCAAAAAGATCCGATCGAGCGGTTCGGCCGGCAGCTTCTGGATGAAAACCTCGTAACCTCGAAAATGCTCGCTGCGCTCAGACAAGTGATCGAGACCGAGGTGCGTGGCGCGGTTGAATTCGCCCGTGCCGCGGCGATGCCAGAACCGCAGGACCTCGGGCTTTACCTGCATGCCTAACGCGCGAAACATAACCTATCGTTCGGCTGTCCTCGAGGCGCTAGCAAGCGAGATGCGGCGAGATCAGAACGTGATTCTGATCGGCGAGGATGTCGGCGTGGCCGGCGGCGTTTTCAAACAGACCGATGGGCTGTACGCGGAATTCGGCGGGGAGCGGGTAATCGATACCCCAATTTCCGAAGCTGGCGCTTTCGGATTGGCAGTCGGTGCCGCCATGGCCGGCCAACGGCCGGTGTTCGAGGTCATGTTTGGCGATTTTATCACACTGGTCATGGACCAGTTGGTGAATCAGGCCGCCAAGGTGAACTATATGTCGGCTGGGCAATTTTCGGTGCCGCTGGTGTTACGGACGGCAGTTGGCATTGGGGCGAACCTCGGGCCGCAGCATTCGCAAAGCCTGCATGCTTGGACGGCGCACATCCCGGGGCTGAAGGTGGTCATGCCCTCGAGTCCCGCTGACGCCAAAGGCCTGATGACGGCCGCCATTCGCGACGACAACCCGGTCGTCTTTTTCGAAGATCGAATGTTATACAACGTACTGGGCGAGGTGCCGCAGTCCGAGCACGTGGTGCCGATTGGCAGCGCCGAGGTGAAGCGTTCGGGAAGCGACGTATCGATCATTGCAACCTCGCGTATGGTACATATCGCGCTGGCGGCGGCCGAGCTTCTGGCACAGGAAAATATCTCTGTCGAAGTCGTCGATCCGCGCAGTCTTGTCCCGTTGGACATCGGCACACTCGTGGCCTCGGTAAAGAAGACATCGAGGGCTGTCGTCGTTGATGGCGGCTACAGACAGTACGGAGTGACCGGCGAAATCGCCGCAACGATCGCGGAAGAAGCGTTCGATTGGTTAGACGCACCAATAATGCGAATCGGCGGGGCCAACGTTCCGATCCCGTTTAGCAAGTCGATCGAGCCGCTCATGTTGCCCGACGCTCC
>DAIMKK010000382.1:0-3310 GCA_036721745.1 Pseudolabrys sp.
CGTTCGATGTCGTGGGGCGCTTCGGACAGGCTCAATAAAGAACTTGGGAGGATTCACATGCGGAAACTGTATTCGATGCTGGCGGCGATCGCTGCTGTAGCGGTGGCGCTGCCGGGGGTAGCCCATGCGCAGGCCAACAAGCTTACGGTCGGTTTGCCGACGACGCCGCCGAACGTCGTGCACATGCCGGTGATCGTGGCCAGGGAGCTTGGCCTTTACAAGAAATACGGCGTCGATGTCGAAACCGTGCAGCTGGAGGATGGCGTCAAAGTGTTCCGCGCCATGCTGGCGGGCAATCTCGACGTCGGCATGTCGCCGGGCGCGGTGTCCATCATCGGCCGCTCCAATGGCGCGGCGGTGCGGACCATCTTGGCGAACTCGAACAAATTCGAAGCCTCGATGATCGTTCGCGACAACGTCAAGGATATGGCCGATCTTAAGGGCAAGCGCGTCGGCATCCAGCAGCCCGGCGGGTTCGCCGATCTCCTGAGCCGCAGCGTGCTGCGCGCGGCCAAGGTCGATCCCAAGGACGTCAACTTCGTCACTATCGCGAGCGAAGACGTGCCGGCGCTGGTGGCCGATCAGGTCGACACCGCGATCCTGCATGTCGAGCAGGAAATGCTGGCGAAGAGCAAGGTGCCGACCCTGCATGCGATCGCGCGCATGTGGGATGTGCAGCCAAAGACGCTTTACACGGTCGCGGAGGTGACGGAAAAAACCATCAAGGACAAGCCGGCGGCGCTGCAGGCTTTCGTCAAGGCCAATATCGAGGCGGTGCGCACGATGTACAGCGACAAGGCCAAGGTGATGCCGATCCTGGTCAAGTTCACCGGCTATCCGGAAAAAATCATATCGGACACCTACGACTTCATGGTGAAGAACTGCATCTGGGATGCCAATACCGGTCTGGGGCCCGAGCGCTACAATTTCACTGCGAACCTGATGACCAAGGTCGGTAACATCAAAGAAGGCAAAACGCCGAAATACGAGGACCTGGTCGACGCGACGTTCGCGAAAAAGGCAGTCGCGGAGCTCGGCGAATGGAAAGGGCCGGTGTGCCCGACGGCGGCGTTCTAGGAACGAGTCGTTGACATCATCCGCCTCATCCTCATCGTGAGGCGGGCGCGAAGCGCCCGTCTCAAATGATGAGGCGGGCCCATGCTGCGAGACGCGCGCTTCGGGCGCTTCTCGGCATGAGGCCGATTAAGTGCAGGGGCGCGAAGGAGCGATTTGAATGACCATCGCCAATGAAGTGCACAGCGGCCCGCACGCGACTACGGCGGTGCAACCGTCGGAAATGCCAGCGGTGAAAAAGACCGCTTGGTGGAAGCGGCCGGCACTGTTCCGTTACGGCTTCGTCGCGCTGATCCTGATCGTCTGGCAGATCGTCGGCCCGTCCATCAGCCCGATCTTCTTCACCTACCCGACGAAAATCGCTGTCGCATTCTACGATCTGACCGTGTCCGGCGAACTACCGTATTTCCTTGGGCAGAGCCTGGAGGTCATGGTCTACGGGCTAGGGATTGCCATCGTCGTCGGTATCCCGCTTGGAATTGCGATGGCGCGCTTCCAGCGGCTCGACTGGGCGCTCGACCTGCCGATCAACGCGCTTTACGCGACCCCATTGGTCGCGGTGGTGCCGCTGCTGGTGCTGTGGTTCGGCATTTATCTGAAGGCCAAAATTATCGTTGTGTTTCTTTTTGCGGTGTTCCCGGTCCTGATCAACACCTATCAGGGCGTGCGCGAATGCGACAAGAACATGCTGGAAGTGGCGCGCTCGTTCCGCTCCAGTGAACGGCGCATGTGGCAGGACGTGCTGCTGCCGTTCGCGGTGCCCTACATCATCGCCGGCATCCGGCTTGCGATCGGCCGCGGGCTGATCGGCATGATCATCGCCGAGTTCTACACCACGATCACTGGCCTCGGCTTCATGATCACGCGCTACGCCAACATGTTCGAGATGGACAAGACCTTCGTGCCGGTGATCGTGTTGATGATCCTCGGCGTGTCGCTCACGACCATGTTGAAATGGGCCGGGCGCCGCATCGCGCCCTGGAGCCACGGCAATCGCTGAGCCCCCTGGTCATTCCGGGATGGCGCGTTAGCGCCGGACCCCGAAATCCAGATGGTTATTCTGAGTCTGCTTCTGGATTACAGGTTCACGCTGGCGCGCGCCCCGGAATGACAACAAAACCTTCGCTGTATTGTCATTGCCATAATCGCGCGCGACACTGGCCCGCCGGCCAAACGGGAGCGTGTCATGATCCTCGGCATGTCGATCCACGCCTTCACGGTTTTACACGTCATCATCAGCCTGATCGCGATTGCCAGCGGGCTGATCGTGCTGTTCGGAATGCTCGGCTCGCACCGGCTCCCGGCCATGACCGCACTATTCCTGCTCACCACCGTGCTCACCAGCGTGACCGGCTTTATTTTCCCCATAGAGGGCTTCACGCCGGCGTTGGCGGTCGGCGTCATTTCGATGGTGGTGCTGGCGATCGCACTATTCGCGCTCTACGGTAAGCGCCTCGCCGGCGCTTGGCGCTGGACGTATGTGGTGACTGCCTTGATCGCGCTTTGGTTCAACGTCTTCGTTCTGATCGTGCAGTCGTTCGAGAAGCTCTCGTTGCTGAATCCGCACGCGCCGCAGGTCGGTCCGCCGTTCTCCGAGCCGCAGAATACCCATTTCGCCATTGCGCAAGGCATGGCGCTGGTCGTCTTGCTCGCGCTCGGCCTTATCGCGGCATTCAAATTCCGGCCCGCGCAGCGGTCCGCCTAACGTCCTCAATAATGAGCATGGGCGGCATCAGGCGGCTGGTCGACCCGCATTTCGATGAGGATATCGGCGATCGGACAAAAGTGCGGGGCGAGGTTCACCGCCGTCGGCATGCTGTCGAGCCAGGCGCGGCAGGCATCTTTGCATAAGCAGGCCTGGCAGCGGTGTAGTGCAGTCGCGTAGCTCAAGCTCCAGTGCGATACCACGCCACCGGCCGGTTCAATGCCGAGCCGCTCCATCATTCGACAAAGATGAATGGATTGACGCTTCGCTGTGGCTACTGCTGGCATGACGAGACATCCGAATTTCGCCAAGCTGACAAACACAATATCGATGAATCGCGTTTAGTCGATTTGGCGAATCGTCGCAGCGGACAAATTGCGTCCCGGGTTGGCGACCTCGGTCGAGCGCGCCGACTGCCTAAAAAAAAGCCGCCGTTGCCGGCGGCTTTGATTTAGACCGATTAATATCTGGCTATTATGTAACTGCCCAGGTGCGAATTGGTAGGTCACGCGGTCCGCAGGGAGGCGAGCC
>DAIMKK010000383.1:0-3305 GCA_036721745.1 Pseudolabrys sp.
ACAATCAGCCCGTAACTCAGATCACGGTCATCGAGCCCGAGCCGGGGAAGCAGGCGGAGGCGTTGTCATTGATGACTGAGCGGGCCCGCTTCATGGCGCGCCAGAAACCCTAAATTGTAGCGTCGGCGCAGTAAGTCAGACGCAAATTTTCTACTCAACGAAACAGGGAATTATTTCGGCGGAGCAGGGAATGCTGGCGCAGGAACAGGGAATTTCACCCGCCAAAACCGAAATCATCGCCGGATAAGGTTTCCGGTACACACAAGGGCGGCAGCCGCCATGAGGGAGAGCAATCCGCAAATCGTTCCACGCATGGTCGACAACCTCGCAATCGTGATTTCTGATTCAGTCTAGCGGGCGAAAGATCATTCCGCCATGACGCAGATCAATGGCGAGGCCTAGCGCATGAGCCCGAAAAGTGGGAACCGGTTTTTGGAAAAGATCATGCGCAAGCAAAATATTAGGTTAGGGCTCTAATTCGATCAGAACTGATCAGACTCTACGCGCCGGTCGCGGCACGGCCCGCGCCGCGCATGTCGATGACCGGCGGGCGTCCCAGCGCCGCGAGGAAGCGGTCGGCCCAATGGGTGAGATCGTTCGCCAACAGCACCTTAAAGATCGCCGTGTGGCGCTGGCGCCGCTCCTCCAGCGGCATCGCCAGCGCGCGGTTGATAGTGATGGCAACGCCTTCGTGATCGTAAGGGTTGACCAAGAGCGCTGCGGCGCATTCGCGCGCGGCGCCGGCAAAGCGCGACAGGATCAGCACGCCGGGATCGTCGGCATTTTGAGCTGCGATATATTCCTTGGCCACCAGATTCATGCCGTCGCGCAGCGGCGTCACCAGCGCCGCGCGCGCGGCGCGGTAAAGGCCGGCAAGCGCGGTGCGGCTATGCGCCTTGTTGATGTAGCGCAACGGCGTCCATGACGCTTCACCGAACGTGCCATTGATGCGCCCGACCGTCTCGCCGACCAGCAGGGCGATGTCGGCATATTCGGGAATTCCAGTGCGGCTGCGCGGCGCGATCTGCAAATAGGTGACCTTGCCGCGCCAGTCGGGGAAGTTGGTCAGGAAGCGCTCGAACGCGTTCATCCGTTCGGGGATTCCCTTGGTGTAGTCGAGCCGATCGACGCCGATAATCATCGCGCGGCCGGACAGACTCTCCAGCACCTCGCGCACGAAAGGCGACTCGATCGCGCGGCGCCCTAGTCGCGCGAAGGCCTCGGTCTCGACGCCGACCGGGAACACGCCGATCCGCACGGTTCGGCCGTCGAAATCGAAGCTGTCGCCGTCGATGTGCTTGAGGCCGACTTCGTTGGAAAGATAGCGCGAAAAATTGGCGGCATCGATCTCGGTCTGGAAGCCGACCAGGTCATAATTGCAGAGCGCGGGTATCAGCCGCTCATGATTAGGCAGCGCTGTGAGAATTTCCGGCGGCGGAAATGGAATATGGATGAAGAAGCCGATTTTGTTCTTGTGGCCGCGCTCGCGCAGCGCCTTGGCGAGCGGAATGAGATGATAGTCGTGCACCCACACCACGTCGTCGGGGCGCAGCACCTTTTCCAGATTGCTGGCGAAGAATTCATTCACCCGGAAATAACCGCCGAGATCGCGGCGAGTGAATTCGGCGAGATCTAGCCGGTAATGCAAAATCGGCCACAGCACGCGATTAGCGAAGCCGTTGTAGAATTCCTGGTAATCGTCTTTGCGCAGACCGAAGGTGACGTAGGAGACGTTGTCGCGCTCGACCGTCTTGGCCGGGCCTGGATCGTCGTCCGCAACGCGTCCGCTCCAGCCGATCCAGACGCCGCCGCGCCTTCGCAACGCCGGGCGAATTGATACTTCGAGCCCGCCGGCTCGCGCCCCGCGGTCAGGGGCGCCAACTCTGTTCGATACTACGACGAGCCGCGCCAATATCGATCTCCCCAGCTTCGCGACAACTTGATCGCGCTTAAAATCAATCCGGACATCGAATAGGTCTGCGGTAAATTTCCCCACAGTTTTCCGGTCACCGGGTGCACGTCTTCCGACAGCAGCCCGTACCGGTTTAGCAATCGAAGCGCGTCGACAAACATATCTCGGGCCTCTTCGCGCCGCCCGATCTCCCACATTGCATTGATCAGCCAGAACCGGCAAATCAAAAAAGCGGTCTCCGGTATGCCGAAGTCATCTGCGGCCGCATAACGCATAACGTGTAAGTCGCGCCGAAGTTCACGCCCGATCGCCTCCACGGTGGAGACGAAGCGCGGATCGTCGGGTGCGATCAGCCCGAGCTCGGCCAGAAGCAGTGCACTGGCGTCGAGATCGTCGCTGCCGAAAGCCGCGGAAAACGCCTTGCGCTTGGGATTCCAGGCACCTTGCAGCACCTTCTCGCCGATGCTGCTGGAGATGGCGCCCCAATATTGCGCGCGATCGGCAAGACCGAGATGCGCCGCGATCGCCTCCAGCCGCTGGCAGCCGGCCCAGCACATTGCCGCCGAATGCGTATGCACGCGCTTCCTTCCGCGATATTCCCAAATGCCGGCATCCGGCTCGAGTGCGAGCCGCGCCGCCTGCTCGCCGAGCGGCTCGATCGAATGAAACAGCGCGGCGTCGCCCGGCCGCGGCAGCCGGCGGTCGAAGAACATCGGCGTCGCCGCCATGATGATGCTGCCATAGACGTCGTGCTGTTCCTGATGCACCGCTGCATTGCCGATCCGCACGCCCGTCGCCGCCGTAGCCGGCAAGCGCCTCGGCGGTGCGCTCTTCGAGCGTATCGGTGTGCACGACGCCGTAGACCGGCCGCAGCGTATCGGCACGGCCGGTGGCGATGCTCAGAATATAGGAGATGAAATCTTCCATCGTGCGCGTCGCGCCGATGCGATTGAGCGCGCGCACCACGAAGAAGGCGTCGCGCATCCAGCAGTAGCGATAATCCCAGGTGCGCCCCGATCCCGGCCCCTCTGGAATCGATGTGGTAAGCGCCGCCACGATCGCGCCGGTCTCCTCGAAATTGCAAAGCTTGAGCGTAATCCCGGCGCGGATGATCTCGTCCTGCCAGTCGATCGAGAAGGCGAGCCGCCGCACCCATTCCAGCCAATAATCGCGCGTGCGCTCGCAGAATTCGCGGCAGGTGCTCTCGAGCGCGCCCTCGAACGGCTCGTCGGTACCGAACACCATGTGCACGGGCCGGGTGAGCACGAACGAGGCCTCGTTCTCGATATAGGAGAGCGGCGCGTCGGTGGTGAGCCGTACCGGCGCCTCGTCGCGCCGGTAGCGAATATGGTTGCTGCCGGACGCGCGCTCGGTCACCGGCACGCCGTAGCGG
>DAIMKK010000384.1:0-3304 GCA_036721745.1 Pseudolabrys sp.
ATATCTTCCGGCTTGGCGGGCTCAGCTTCCTTCGACATGTCAACGAACAGCTTGAGATCTTTTTCGTTGACGTTCTTCTGCATGAAGGCGCGCAACGGCACCGCGCTGCGCTCGAAGGCCTGCTCGGCGGTGATCTCATTGGCGACCAGCGGCTTCACGCCGGTGTCGTAGGCTTTCTGCAGCGCCGGCCCCATCACGAATGCGGTGAGGAAGAGCGCGAGCGAGACGATCACCGCATTGGGCGGGGCGGTGGCGGTGCCGAGCGCGGTGCGCAGCAGCGACAGCACCACCACGATGCGGGTGAACGACGTCATCATGACGAGGATGGACGGCGCCAGCGACAGCACCGTGAGCAGCGCGATCAGTTGGATCACGCGCTCGGTCAGTCCGCTGCCGCCTTGCGCGAAATTGACGCTGATGTCCTGCGCGCCAGCAGGCGTCGCCGCCGCTGCGATCAGTCCGGCTACTCCGACCACCACCGTCAAAAGACGGACACGGCGGTCGGAAAAGCCTATCACGTCTTTCCTGACGGACGGCCCAGCAAGTTGGCCATCTCCTCTTCGAGACTATCTAACGGCGCCTTGGCCGGCGCGGGCTTGGGCTCGAGTTTGGGCTCGAGTTTGGGCTCGGCCGCGGGTTCGAGCTTCGGCTCGATTTTGGCTTCGCGTATTAGATCGAATTTGGGTTCGAACTTGTTTTCGAATTTGGGTTCGAACTTGAGGTCGCTGCGCGGCTTGAGATCGCGCGCCGGCGCCTCTTTGGTTGGCTGGGCCGCAAGCGGGTCGGTCACCGGCGGGCGGCTTTCCGGCATCGGCGTGCGGCGCAGCGCGGCTTCGAGCTGCTGCGCCATCTCCGCCAGGTTATGATCGGTCTGCGCCGGCGCTACGGGTTCAACGATCGGCGGCGGCGGCACGGGCGTGACGGTCGGACGCGGCACCGGTTCGCTGCGCACGGCGGGTGCGGCGGCCTCGGGCGGCGAGAGCCGCGTCGATAATTCGGCGGCCATGCCGCTGAGGCTGTCGGCGGGACGCGCCCGCGCACCGGGCTCGGGCGGCAACCATGGTTCCTCGGTGGCGGACAAACGGGAAGGGCGCGGCGTCGGGATCGGTGGCGGCTCGTTGGTCGGCTGCAGCGGCCATGAGCCTTCCCCGTTCGAGCTTGGCCGTGCGGCGGCCTCGGTCGGGACGGCGACCCGCGCCGGCTCGCGCGGCAGGTCGCGGGTGCCGGTCGCGCGCACGATATTGGGTTCGACCACCAGGTCGGTAGGACCGCCGATCATCAAGAGATGTTCGACATTGTCGCGGCGGATCAGCACCAGGCGGCGGCGGCCGTCGACGGTCGCCGCATCGATGACCGCCAGCCGCGGCTGGCGTCCGCGCGCGGCGCCGCCTAGGCGGTTGGCGCCAAAACGGCGCACCAGCCAGGCGGTCAGGCCGATCAGCGCGAGAACCACCAGAAACGCGATGAAAAACCGCGCAGCCAACGGCAGTTCCGAGCCGAACAGGGTCTCGAACATCAAAACGCTCCGTACTTCGTGCCGCGGCTCATCAGGCGGGAATCGCCCAAATGGTTAATTCCGTAAAGCACTATTTGCCGCCCGGAATACTAACAGAGCATTAACAAATATTGGGCGCTTTGCCATCCCACCGCCGTTTCCACAATGCCGGCAATGGTAAACGGCGCCCGGGCCAGGGCGTTCCATGCCCACCCTTTACCCGCCGTTAACCATAGGCCCGGCAAAGTCTGCCTAGTGCGGCGCTGCCGCGCACCGCGATCTTAAGGTTTGGCCGATGGCGATCACCGATATTCCGATCCTTTCAATGCTGCGAACCCGCCTGCAATGGTCGCAGGAGCGCCAACGTGTGCTGGCGGAAAACGTTGCCAATGCCGACACGCCGAGCTACCGCGCCCGCGACTTGGCGCCGCCGAAATTCGAAGCGCCGGCCGCGGGGTCGGCAGTGCCGCTCACCACCGTTTCGCTTACGCGTACGGACAGCGGCCACATGGCCGGCATCGGGCAGACCGGCTCGGAGTTCCGCAGCGAACGCGGCAGCAGTTACGAGGTGCGCCCGTCCGGCAATAGCGTGAACCTCGAGCAAGAAATGATGAAAGTGGCGGCGAACCAGATGGACTACCAGTCGGTCGCCGCGCTCTACACCCGCAGCCTCAGTCTCATCAAAACCGCGCTTGGCAAGGCCTGACGTTGCACCGCGCGGAACGCGTTTAACCGAAGGAGACCGACGTTGGACTTTCTCAAGGCCATGGCCATCGCCGCCTCCGGCCTACGCGCGCAGGCCGGGCGCATGCGCATCATCTCGGAGAACATCGCCAATGCGGATTCGACGCCGTCGAGCCCGAACGCCCAGCCGTACCGGCGCAAGGTGCCGAGCTTTCAGACCGAGGTCGATCGCGCGCTCGACGTGAAACTGGTCGAGCTCGGCAAGACGCGCACCGACAGCTCGGAATTCCGGCTGAAATATGAGCCCGGCCATCCCGCCGCCGACAAGAACGGCAACGTCAAATATCCCAACGTCAATACGCTGATGGAAATGACCGACATGCGGGAGGCCCAGCGCTCCTACGAAGCCAATATCAACGTGATCAGCGCCACCCGCCGCATGCTCCAGCGCACCATCGATATCCTCAAAACTTGAAGGGTTAAACAATTATGGCTTCACCGCTCGCCGCCGCCAGCGCCTACGCCACATCGCGCGTCTCACCACCGATCCAACGCGCGCGCTCGCCAATGCGCCGGGCGCCGCCGGCGCGAGCGGCGAGGGCAGCTTTGCGTCCTTGCTCAAGGACGCGATCGGTTCGGTCGTGGAAGCGGGCAAAAAGTCCGAAGCGCAGACGCAGGCCGTGGCCAACGGCAAATCCAACATGGTCGACGTGGTCACCGCGGTGGCGGAGACCCAGGTCGCCGTCGATGCCGTGGTCGCGGTGCGCGACAAGGTCATCTCGGCCTACGAAGAAATCATGAAGATGCCTATTTAAGCGCGAAGGAAAAATGACCGGACCCGAAGTTCTCGACGTCGCCCGCGACGCGATTTACACGCTCATCATCGTTTCCAGCCCGGTTTTGCTGGTGGGCTTGGCGGTCGGCGTATTCATTTCGCTGTTGCAGGCGGTCACGCAAATCCAGGAAATGACGCTGGCTTTCGTGCCGAAGATCCTGGCGATCTTCATTTCGTTGCTGATCGCGCTGCCGTTCATGGCCGACCGGCTGCACGCGGAGATGATGCGGATCGCCGCCCGCATCGCCAGCGGTTAAAAAAACAAATGAGAGTCGATGTTTCATTCCTGC
>DAIMKK010000385.1:0-3287 GCA_036721745.1 Pseudolabrys sp.
CGCAAGAGGTAGCGCTGTGAGCGTGCGCAAAGCATTCACCGACGCGATGAAGCAACGCATCCTGGTCCTCGACGGCGCCATGGGCACCATGATCCAGGCGCTCAAGCTGGACGAGGAAGGCTATCGCGGCGCGCGTTTCGATGCCTGGAACCGCGAGGTGCGCGGCAATAACGATTTACTGAACCTGAGCCGGCCCGACGCGGTGCGCGACATCCATCTGGCTTACTTTCGCGCCGGCGCCGACATCGTTTCCACCAATACGTTTTCCTCCACCAAGATCGCGCAGGCCGATTACGGTATGGAGGACATCGCCTACGAGCTCAACCAAGCCGGCGCCACGCTGGCGCGTGAGGCGGCCCAGCTTGCGGAAAAAGAAGATGGCCGCCACCGCTTTGTGGCTGGTGCACTGGGGCCGACCAACCGCACCGCGTCGATCTCGCCGGACGTGAGCAATCCCGGTTTTCGCGCCATCACCTTCGACCAGCTGCGCGAGGCCTATGGCGAGCAGATCAAAGGCCTGATCGACGGCGGCGCCGATCTGCTGCTGATCGAGACCATCTTCGACACGCTCAACGCCAAGGCCGCGATCTACGCCATTGCCGAAGCCTGCGCCGCGCGCGGCATCGATATCCCGGTGATGATCTCCGGCACCATCACCGATCGTTCCGGGCGGCTGCTGTCGGGACAGACGCCGGCGGGGTTCTGGAATTCGGTAAAGCACGCCAATCCGGTGACCCTCGGACTCAATTGCGCGCTCGGCGCGCGCGAGATGCGCGCCCATATCGCCGAGCTCGGCCGCCTCGCCGATACTTTCGTGTGCGCTTATCCGAACGCCGGGCTGCCGAACGAATTCGGCTATTACGACGAAAGCCCGGAATATATGGCCGAGCTACTGGGCGAGTTTGCCGAAGCGGGGCTGGTCAACGTGGTTGGCGGCTGTTGCGGCACCACGCCCGATCACATCGCTGCGATCGCCAAAGCCGTTGCCGGCAAGACGCCGCGCGCGATCCCCGACGTGCCGCGGCATTTGCGGCTGTCGGGACTGGAAGCCTTCACGCTGACGCCGGAAATCCCCTTCGTGAATATCGGCGAGCGCACCAACGTCACCGGCTCGGCCAAGTTCCGCAAGCTGATCACCGCCGGCGACTATGCCAGCGCCTTGAGCATCGCGCGCGAGCAGGTGGAAAACGGCGCGCAGGTGATCGACGTCAACATGGACGAAGGGCTGCTCGACTCGGAAGCGGCGATGGTGACATTCCTCAATTTGATCGCGGCCGAGCCGGACATCGCGCGCGTGCCGGTGATGGTCGATTCGTCGAAATTCTCGGTGATCGAAGCCGGCCTGAAATGCCTGCAGGGCAAGCCGGTGGTCAATTCGATCTCCATGAAGGAGGGCGAGGCCGCTTTCATCGAGCACGCCAGGATCGTGCGCCGCTACGGCGCCGCCGTGGTGGTGATGGCGTTCGACGAAAAGGGCCAGGCCGACACCTTCGAGCGCAAGACTCAGATTTGCCGGCGCGCCTACGACATCCTGGTAAACCAAGTCGGCTTTCCGCCCGAGGACATCATCTTCGATCCGAACATCTTCGCCATCGCCACTGGCATGGAGGAGCACAACGGCTACGGCGTCGACTTCATCGAGGCGACGCGCTGGATCAAGGCGAACCTGCTGCACGTGCATGTCTCCGGCGGCGTGTCGAACTTGTCATTCTCGTTCCGCGGCAACGAGCGCGTGCGCGAGGCCATGCATTCGGTGTTCCTGTTCCACGCCATCAAGGCCGGCATGGACCTGGGCATCGTCAATGCTGGGCAGATCGCGGTCTATGACGGCCTCGATCCGGAATTGCGCGAGGCCTGCGAGGACGTGGTGCTCAACCGGCGGCCCGACGCCTCCGAGCGGCTGCTGGCGCTGGCGGAGAAATTCCGCGGCGCCGGGCAGGCGGCCAAGGAGGTCGATCTGGCCTGGCGCGAGCGGCCGGTGGAGAAGCGGCTCAGCCACGCGCTGGTGAACGGCATCACAGACTTCATCGAGACCGACGTCGAGGAGGCGCGCAAGGAATCCAAGCGCCCGCTCGACGTGATCGAAGGTCCGCTGATGGACGGCATGAACATCGTCGGCGACCTGTTCGGCTCGGGAAAGATGTTCCTGCCGCAGGTGGTCAAGTCGGCGCGGGTGATGAAGCAGGCGGTGGCCTACCTGATGCCGTTCATGGAGAAGGAAAAAGAAGCGCGCCGGTTGGCGGGCGGCGCGGCTGAGCGCAGTTCCAACGGTAAGATCATCATGGCGACCGTGAAGGGCGACGTGCACGACATCGGCAAAAACATCGTCGGCGTCGTGCTCGCGTGCAACAATTACGAGGTCGTCGATCTCGGCGTCATGGTGCCGGCGGCGAAGATCCTGGACACCGCGCGCAACGAGAAGGCCGACATCATCGGGCTCTCCGGGCTGATCACGCCCTCGCTCGACGAAATGTGCCACGTGGCGGCCGAAATGGAGCGGCAGGGTTTCGAACTGCCGCTGCTGATCGGCGGCGCCACCACCAGCCGCGTGCATACGGCGGTGAAGATCCATCCGAACTACAAACGCGGGCAGGCGGTCTATGTGAACGACGCCAGCCGCGCCGTCGGCGTGGCGCAGGCGCTGATGTCGGCGCAGGCCAAGGGCAACTATGTCGCCGAGCTGCGCGGCGAATATACCAAGCTCGCCGCCGCGCACGCGCGCGCGCAAGCCGACAAAGTGCGCCTGCCGCTCACCGCCGCGCGCGGCAATGCGCCCAAGCTCGATTGGTCGGGGGCTTACGTGCCGCCGAAGCCGACCTTCCTCGGCACCAAAACGCTCACCGATTACCCGATCTCGGAATTGATCGATTTCATCGACTGGACGCCGTTCTTCCAGACCTGGGAATTGAACGGAAAATTCCCAGCCGTTCTCGACGACGCGAAATTGGGGAAGGTGGCGCGCTCGCTCTACGAGGACGCGCGCGCCATGCTCGACAAGATCGTGGCCGAGCGCTGGTTCACGGCCAGCGCCGCGTTCGGTTTCTTCCCAGCGCAGTCGCAGGGCGATGATATTCAGGTGTTCGCCGACGAGGCACGAAAGGCGCCTATCGCGACGCTGCACACGCTAAGGCAACAACTGTCAAAGCGCGAAGGCCGCTTCAACGAGGCGCTCAGCGATTTCGTGGCGCCGCGCGACAGCGGTTTGCCCGATTACGTCGGCGCCTTCACTGTCACCGCCGGCATCGGCGAGGACGACGTCGCCGACCGCTTCAAGCGCGCCAACGACG
>DAIMKK010000386.1:0-3280 GCA_036721745.1 Pseudolabrys sp.
CTTAGCGAATAAGTCCAAATTTACTTGATAAGGCCGAGGCCTATCACACCGACGAAGATCAGGTAAGCCGCGACGATAAAATTTAACAGGCGCGGTATGAGCAGGATGGCGATGCCGGCGACAAGCGCGACGATAGGCTGCAAATGACCGATGCCGATGACCATAGTGGTATTCCCTTGGGTTGAATGCAGTAATGCAACGGCGAGACTGGCGGGAAGTTTCGAGCAAACCCGCGCGCATCTTCAGTCATGAATCGACGGGACCGCTCCAGCCCGGCAGATAACGAGCATCCATGCTTTTAGCCAATTTCTGCGCATCTTTGATGGCGGCGCGGAAGTTATTAACAACGCGATTGCGCTTCATCCGCCGGCGAAGAAAGTCGGCCCACAGAAACTCGCTGAATGGCGTCGTATCCTTGGCAAAGCCGCCGACCCGGCGAAGCTCTCCGGCGAGACTGCGGAACGGATCGTCCTTAAGCTTGTCGATTGATTTCGGAATTTTCGTGAAGTCGCGGCGGCGTCCGTTTTCGTCATAAGGGTGCACCCAGCTATGGTGGTCGAGCACCAACCAGAAATCATCGGGCGCGAGCGCGCTGAGGTCCGCCACGATGGTGACCAGCACGTTCTTCACCCCCTCTTGGTAAAGGGAAAGCGCGAGGTGGTGATGGTCTATGACGTAATGGCGCTTCTTCGGCCCGAGGATGACCGGAATCATGTGATCGCCCAGGAAATTGCCGATTTTATTGACCCCACGCTTGCGCAGGCGCTTGCGTTTGTCCTTTACCTCGTGGCCCCCCACCGTGATTTGTGTCGGACGCAGGCTGGCAATCGGAATGGGTTGGAGAACGGGATCGCGGGCTAGGTTAGACATTGGCAACCCCCAGGTTACGTACAGAGATGGGGGAGCTTAGCCTTCTATCTTCGAAAAATCCGCAACGGCGCGGGTGGCTTCGCGGATTTCGTTGAGCAGCTTGAGGCGGTTTTCGCGCAGAGCCTTGTCGTCGACATTGACGGTGACCTTGTCGAAAAAGGCATCGACCTTGGGGCGCAGCTTCGCCATGGCGCTCATGGCGGCCGCGAAGTCCTCCTTGGCGACGGCGTCGGAGGCGTCCTTCTTGGCGACATTAACGGCTTCGGCCAGCGCTTTTTCTTCGCCCGCCGCCAGACGTTTGGCATCCGGCGCGCCGGCGTAGCTCTTGTTGTCCTTCTTTTCCTCGATGCGCAGGATATTGGACGCGCGTTTGACGCCGGCGAGCAGGTTCTTGCCGTCGTCGCTGTCAAGGAATTTGCCGAGCGCCTCGACGCGGCGAACGATCAGCAGAAGATCATCTTGGCCTTCGAGCGCGAACACGGCATCGACCAGATCGTGCCGCGCGCCATCCTCGCGCAACTGCACCTTGAGGCGCTCGGCGAGGAACGAGAGCAAATCCTGGGTCTGCTGGAGATAGGAATGGGCTTGCACCAGGACCGGTCCGGCGACCCGCTTGCTCCTTTCCGACACCAACACTTCCAGCTTGACCGCCAGCTCGATATCGGTCGCGCTCAAATCGATGATCTGCTCGTGCATGGAATGCAGCGCGGCGATGGCTTCGGCTAAATTTTCATCGCGGCGAACCGTGCCAAAGTGCCGCCACAGCTGCAAGCGCAGCGGCAGCCGCAATTCGTTTTCGATCACGATGCGAATAACGCCGAGCGCCGCCCTGCGTAGCGCATAAGGGTCCTTCGACCCGGTCGGCTTCTCGTCGATCGCCCAGAAGCCAACCAACGTATCGATCTTGTCGGCGAGCGCGACCGCGATCGCCACCGGATCGGCGGGCACAAGGTCGTCCGGCCCCTTCGGCCGATAGTGATCCTCGCAGGCGTGCGCGACAGCTTCGTCTTCGCCCTGCGCCTCGGCGTAGTAACGCCCCATCAAACCTTGCAGCTCGGGAAATTCGCCGACCACGTCGGTCAGCAGATCTGTCTTGCACAAAAGAGCGGCGCGTTCGGCCTTGGCGGCGTCGGCGCCGACCAGCGGCGCCAGTTGCCCGGCCAGCGCGACCATGCGCGCGATGCGCTCGGCCTGCGTACCGAGCTTCTCGTGGAACACGATCCCATCGAATTTCGGCAGCCGGTCCTCCAGCCGCACCTTCAAATCCGTGTCGTAGAAGAACTTGGCGTCCGACAGCCGCGCGCGGATCACGCGCTCGTTGCCGCCGACGATCGCTTTGCCGCCGTCCGAGGCTTCCTCGTTGGCAACCAGGATGAACTTGTTGGTGAGCTTGGCGGTCTGCGTGTCGCGCAGCACGAAGCATTTCTGGTTGTTGCGGATGGTGGCGCGGATCACTTCCTCGGGGATCGCGAGGTAGGCCGCGTCGAACGAACCCATCAGCGTCACCGGCCATTCCACCAGCCCGGCGACCTCGGCCAGCAGGCCGGCGTCCTCCAGCAGTTCGTAGCCTTGCGCGAAGGCGAGATTTTTGGCGTCGGTGAGAATCATCTCCGCTCGCCGCGCCGGATCGAGCACCACCTTGGCCGCCTCGAGCTTGGCGATGTAATCGTCGAAGCGGCGCACTTTGAAAATACCAGGGGCCATGAAGCGATGGCCGCGCGTCTGGTCGCCCGATTTGATGCCGCCGACCTCGAATGGGACGATGTCAGGCTCTTCGGTCTCCGGTCCGAACGTTGCAATGATGGAATGCAGCGGTCGCACCCAGGTGAGCCGACCACTCCCCCAGCGCATGGACTTCGGCCACGGAAAGCCGCGCACCACCTCGGGGACCATCTCGGCCAGAACATCGAACGCCGCACGGCCCGGTTTATCGATCGCCGCCACGTAGAAGTCGCCCTTCTTGTCGGGCTGCACCTTGGCCTGGTCGATCGACTTCAAGCCGGCCGCTTTGAGAAATCCGGCAATGGCCTGTTCGGGCGCGCCGACGCGCGGGCCTTTTTTCTCTTCCTTGACGTCGGGCTGGCGCACCGGCACGCCGTGCACCGACAGCGTAAGCCTTCGCGGCGTGGCGAAGGCCTTGGCGCCTTCATAAACGAGACCGGCCCCCACCAGCCGGTCGGTGACCATTTTCTTCAAATCCTCGGCCGCGCGCGCCTGCATGCGCGCGGGGATTTCTTCCGACAGGAATTCAAGCAAAAGATCGGGCATCGCGGGGCTTTCAGCGTCGGTCGGGGTCTGCCTAGCAAGGCGGATGGCCGCTGTCACCCACGGCTATTACCAGCCTCCCTCGCCGCCGCCACCGCCACCGCCGCCCGAGCCGCCACCGCCGCCGGAAAAACCGGAAGAACCG
>DAIMKK010000387.1:0-2461 GCA_036721745.1 Pseudolabrys sp.
GTGTATGCGACGGCAACCGCTAGTCTCGATGCCCATTGGGGCCTTCAAGACGATATTGTGAATATGCCCGGCCTCGGACTGGACTTTATAGGACGCATTGAAACCTTCGCCCGGGAGATCGGGCGTGTTCTTGACCATGTCGGCGCCGACAAGGGGCTGCGGCAAGCGGCTGTTATGCCGCTGCACGCATCGCCGCACCATTCATGGCCTCTCTACTACACGCAATATCTCGCTGATCGCGTATACCGCGCATACGAACGTGACTTCGATCGTTTCGTTTATCCGCGAGCAACCTCTTTCATGCCGAGCAAATCTGCCTACGCCTAGCATCGACCGGTTGAGCCGGCACCCCGATAACGGACAACACGCGGTGCATCGAGATCGAAATAGATAGAAAGCCTCACCCCCCAACGCACGCGGCCTCCGGCTGGGGAGCCTCCGGAGGCCGCGTCGTTGACGCCGTTCTACGCTCGCGAGACGCAGAGGGCGCGGGAGCTCAATAAACTCACTCTGTCATGCCCGGGCTCGACACTGAAAGTCGGGTTTACCCGACTTTCAGGAAATCTAGCTGCCGAACTCGGGCAAGCCCGAGTTCGGATGGCATCCATGATGATTCGCCGCGGCAACAAACTTACGCAACGCTGCCTTTGCCGAACCCCCTCATGGATTGCCGGGTCAAGCCCGGCAATGACAAAACAGACGCAAACGGAAACCCAAACCCAAACCCAACAGCTACGCGACTAACTAGAACGGCAAGACCACGTCCATCACCTGCTGGCCGTAACGCTGTTGCTGCACGTCCATGATCTGCCCGCGCCCGCCATAGGCGATGCGCGCCTGCGCGATCTTGCTGGAGTCAATGGTGTTGTCGCTCTGGATGTCCTCCGGCCGCACGACGCCGGCGACGATCAGCTCGCGAATCTCGAAATTGACCCGGATCTCCTGGCGGCCCTCGATCACCAGATTGCCGTTCGGCAGCACCTGCGTCACCACGCCGGCGACGTTGGTCGAGAGCGCCTCCTGGCGGTTGACCGAGCCCTTGCCGTCGCTCGAGGAGGTCGAGTCGGCGGTCAGGATGCGGCCGGGCAGCAGCGCGGTCGCCGGCGTCTTGATGGTCTTGCTGCCGAGGAAATCGGTGATGCCGGAATCCTCGCTGCTGGTGCGGCTGCGCTGGGTCTCGTTGGCGATGTTGGCCTTGTCGGTGATGTTGACCTGCACGGTGAGGATGTCGCCGACCTGGTGCGCGCGCTGGTCCTTGAAGAAGGCGCGCGAGCCGTTGCGCCAGAGCGAATTGGGATTGTAGGAGGCCGCCTGCGCCGACGGCATCGGCATCTGCACCGGCTTGTAGCCCGGCCGCGCGGTCGGATTATCGATCGGGGCGAGCGGCGGCGGCTGGCCGATATTCTTGATCCGGTCGATCGCCGCGCAGCTCGAGAGCAAGGAGGCTGCGAGCGCGGCCAAGACCGCGTGACGCGTGAGGCTAAGGACTGTCATCGACATCACTTTCACAAAAGGCGCGACGGCGCCGTTAGGTTTCCGCAGGACGCAACGCGACTTCACCGTTTACGCATCAATGATCCGTTTCATCGGGCCGGCGACAGATTGGCGGCAAGCCGCGGCAACCCGGTGCTGATGATGACGCGGCCGGGGCCGATCACCACGCCTTGCACCGTGCGCCGGATAGCCGTCGCTGGTCACGAGTTGGCCGTTGGCGTTGATCTGCATCGAGCCGTTGCGGGTGTAGCGTTCGCCGTTCGGCGTCTGCACCACCAGGAGGGCTTTGCCGTCCACGGCGACATCGAGCGGATTGCCGGTGCGCTCGATCGGTCCTTGGCTCATATCGTGCCAGACGCCGCGGTCGCGCACGTAGCTCACGCGGCTGCCGGTCTGAGCGGCGCTCGCGGCGCTCGAAAGATATTCCTCGAACAGCGAACCGTCGGCCTTGTAGCCGGTGGTGTTCATGTTCGCGATGTTGTTGGCGACCACGTCCATTTCGCGCTCGAGCCCGACTTGGCGCGACAGTCCGACGAGTGTCGAGATAGGCATCGGCATTCTCCCCTTAGTCATCCGGTGAGACCCAAGCCCTCCCGAGGCCGGCCTTACCGAAAGTCGCCGCCAGCTCTCCCAAGCCAGTGGCTGGTTGGAGCACTGCAGTCGCCGTGCCAAGTTATAAAATGTAGTAATATCAGAATGTTAGCATAAAATCGCAGGGCAACTGGCGGGGCAAAAACAGCCGTTTCGGCAGCCTGACCCGGCAAAAGATTCCTGCCGCGGCGGCCTAAGAAAGCATCTGTTAACCATACCGACCTAGGTTTGATCGCAAGGGGAGCGCGGGGGTCGCGTATCCGCGGGGTCTCGCTCGGGATACCCGTAGGTGGCCCCTTCCGTTGCGATCGGGGTCACCATGGCTGCCAAGGCAAAAGACGAAGAAGACGAAGTCGAGGACGAACTGGATGAGGGC
>DAIMKK010000387.1:2471-3274 GCA_036721745.1 Pseudolabrys sp.
CCATCGCTCAAAATGATGATCATCGGGGCGGCCGGCCTGCTGGTGGTCGCCGGCCGCGCGGGCGGCGCCTACTTCTATTTTTTCAACACAAAGAAGCGGCAAAACCGCCCGCCAAGCCCGCGATATTCGTCGATCTGCCCGACGTGCTGGTCAATCTCTCGAACGTCGCCGCCGAACGCACGCAATATCTCAAAGTGAAGATCGTGCTCGAATTGCCCACGCCCGAGGTGGTGACCGAGATTCAGCCGCTGATGCCGCGGGTGATGGACGCCTTCCAAACATATTTGCGCGAATTGCGGCCGACCGATCTCGACGGCTCCGCGGGCCTCTACCGGCTCAAGGAGGAATTGACCCGCCGGGTCAATGACGCGGTCGCGCCCAACCGCGTCACCGCCGTTCTGTTCAAGGAAATCGTCGTCCAGTGACGATCTAATCGATGGCCAAAGACGAAACCAATCAAGACGCGCTGGCCGCCGAATGGGGCGTGGCGCTCGAACAAGAGGCCGCCGTACCCGTGGCGCCAAACGGTCCCATTGCGACGCCCGGCACCGATGAAGCCGCCGCGCAGTGGGCGGCGATGTCTGACGACGGCAGCAACGGATTCCAGGGTGGCAAAGGCGGCGGCGCCGAGCGCATCCTGAATCAGGATGAAATCGACAGCATGCTCGGTTTCAGCGTGACCGATGTCTCGCTGAACGACAATTCCGGCATCCGCGCCATCATCGACTCGGCGATGGTATCGTACGAGCGTCTGCCGATGCTGGAAATCGTCTTCGACCGCCTGGTGCGGTTGATGACAACGA
>DAIMKK010000388.1:0-3266 GCA_036721745.1 Pseudolabrys sp.
CGGATTTTTCACCGAGGCCGAGCCGGACGCGATGCTCACCGAAGTGCACCGGCAGGCCGCGGGCAATCCGATCATCCGGCTGTCGATGGACATCCGCGCCGGCGAGTATCTCGAGCCCGGCCGCTACGGCGAGACCGAAGTGGTCGCCAAGGACGATCTCGATCCGCAGCGCGTGCTCGAAGCCGACCAGGTGTTGGTCGGCCGCAACGCTACGCGGCGCGCCTACAACATCCGAATGCGCGAGCGCCGCGGCTTCGAGGACAAGATGCCATCGGCCGGCGACAAGCTGGTCTGCCTGCGCAACAACCGAAAGAAGGGCCTGTTCAACGGCTCGCTCTGGTCGGTGAAGGAACGCGGCGCGCGGCGCACCGGCATCATGACTATGCGGCTGATGCCGGACGACGACAGCGGCCTGCGCGGGGTGAAAGTCTCGGTGCGGCCGGAATGCTTTTCCGGCGGCATCGAACAGCTCGATTGGGCGCGCCGCAAGCCCTACGACGAATTCGACTACGGCTACGTGCTCACCGTGCACAAGGCGCAAGGCTCGCAATGGGACGACGTGGTACTGTTCGACGAGAGCTTCGCGTTCCCCGACAGCCGCGAGCGCTGGCTCTATACCGGCGTGACTCGGGCGGCGAAGCGGCTGACGGTGGTGGTGTAATCGTCATTCCGGGGCCGGCCGAAGGCCGGAACCCGGAATCCAGATGCAAACTCCGTCATTGTTTCTGGATTCCGGGTTCGCGCTTCGCGCGCCCCGGAATGACAAAGTCTACGCCGCCTCTTTCTTCTTCCCCGGCGCGAAGCGGCTATAGAAGCTCTCGCCCTTGTCCGCCATTTCGAGCAGCAGCTTGGAGGGCGCGAAGCGCGCGCCGTATTTCTTTTCCAGCTTGCGGCAGAGCTCGACGAACTTCTTCGTCCCCATCCCATCGATCCATGACAGCGTACCGCCGGAAAACGGCGCGAAGCCGAAGCCCAAGATGGAGCCGACGTCGGCTTCGCGCACGTCGGTGAGCACTTTCTCCTCGAAGCAGCGCGCGGTCTCCAGCGCCTGCATGCCGAGCAGGCGCAGCTTCAATTCCTCGATGTCGATTTTGTCGGGATCGAGCTTCTTGGGCTGCAATTCCGCTAGCCCCGGCCACAGTTTTTTCGGCGCGCCGGGCGGATAATCATAGAAACCCTTGCCGTTCTTACGGCCGAAGCGGCCGCGCTTCTCGACCATCTCTTCCAACAGCGCCTTCTGGCGCGGGTCGATCGCCTTGGCGCCGAGGTCGGCTTCGGTCGCCTTCAGGATTTTCCAGGCCAGATCGACCGCCACTTCGTCGTTGAGCGAGAGCGGGCCGACCGGCATGCCGGCCATGCGGCCGACATTCTCGATCATCGCCGCCGGCACGCCTTCCGCCAGCATCAAGTGGCCTTCGCGGATGTAAGTGCCGACCACGCGCGAAGTGTAGAAGCCGCGCGCGTCGTTCACAACAATAGGAGTCTTCCGGATGGCGCGCACGTAATCGAGCGCGGCGGCGAGCGCCTTGTTGCCGGTTTCCTTGCCGAGGATGATCTCGACCAGCATCATGCGGTCGACCGGCGAGAAGAAGTGGATGCCGATGAAGCGCGGCGGCTCCTTGAACTCGGCGGCGAGCGAGGAGATCGGCAAAGTCGAAGTGTTGGAGGCAAACACTGTGTTGGCGCCGATCACAGCCTGGATCTTCGCGATCACATCGGATTTCACCTTGCGATCCTCAAACACCGCCTCGATGACGAGATCGCAGTCCTTCAGCGCGCCGTAGTCCGGTGTCGGCGTGATGAGCGAGAGCAGCCCGTCGCGTTCGGCGCTTTTCATGCGGCCTTTGTTGACGCGGTCGCTCAACGCCTTGTGCAAGGCCGCCTTGCCCTTGTCGGCGGTTTCCTGGTCGCGGTCGATCAGCACCACCTGCAAGCCGGCGGCCGCGCTCACCTGCGCGATGCCGGCGCCCATAAAGCCGGCGCCGACCACGCCGATTTTCTTCAAGCTCACCGCCGGTTCGTTCGCCGGCCGCCGCGCGCCCTTGTTCAACTCCTGCATGGAGACGAATAGCGAGCGGATCATGGCGGCCGCTTCCGGCGAGCGCAGGATCTTGGCGAACCAGCGCGACTCCACGCGCAGCGCGGTGTCCATGTCCAGTTGCAGGCCTTCATAGACCACCTGCAATATCGCGCGCGCGGCCGGATAATTGTCATAAGTTTCGCGCCGGTAGATCGCGTTCGCCGGCGGAAACACCATCATGCCGGCCTTGGAATAGACCGGCCCGCCCGGCAGCTTGAAACCCTTCACGTCCCACGGCGCCACCGGCTTGCCGCCGGCCTTGATCCAATCCTTCGCGACTTTGATGAGATCGGCTTGCGGCACGACGTTGTCGACCAGCTTCATCGCCTTGGCGCGGTCGAGCTTAAGCTGGTCGCCCTTCAGCAGATATTGCAGCGCGTCTGCGGGCGGCAGCATGCGCGCGATGCGCTGCGTACCGCCGGCGCCCGGGAACAGGCCGATTTTGATCTCGGGCAGGCCGAGCCGCGTCTTCGGATTATCGGCGGCGATGCGCTGATGGCAGGCGAGCGCGAGCTCGAAACCGCCGCCCATGGCGGTGCCGTTGAGCGCGCAGACCCAGGGCTTGCCGCCGGTCTCGATGCGGCGATAAAGCTGCGACAGCTTGCGGCTCTCGTCGAACACGTAGCTGGCGGCGGCCTCGGCGCCTTTGGTCTTCACCAAGTCGGCGTAGATCGCCCCCATGCGCTCCAGCATGGTGAGATCGGCGCCGCCGCAGAAGGCATCCTTGGCGGAGGTGATCACCGCGCCCTTGATGGCCGCGTCGGCGGTAACCTTCTCGACGATGGAATCGAGCTCCGCGATCACGTCCATGTCGATGACGTTCATCGAACGGCCGGCCATGTCCCAGGTGACCAGCGCGATGCCGTCGGCATCGACGTCGAATTTGAAATTCGGCATGACCTTCAACTCCTATGGCGGGTACGGCTTGCCGTCGCGGTGCAGATAGCGGCGGCCTTTGTCGTCGCGCTCCATCACCAGATCGACGTCCGGATAATGCACGCGCTCGGATTTCGCGCGGGAGCCGACTTCGAAATAGACCGCGTCGTGGCTGCCGCGGTTGATAAGCTTGTGCGCGATGCCGCTGCCGGCTTTGAAGCCGGCAGCATCGCCGGGCTTGAGCACGGTTTCGCCGTCGTTCTCGATCAGCACCAGTTCGCCTTCCAGCATGTAGATGAATTCGTCTTCC
>DAIMKK010000389.1:0-3263 GCA_036721745.1 Pseudolabrys sp.
GTGATCGGACGCACCAGATTGAATTTCAATTCCAGCGTGGTCCAGGCGTCGCCTTTGACCAGCGTCGAGAACACCGCGCAGCCGAGCGCGCTGTCGAGCAGCGTGGCGGCGAAGCCGCCATGCACGGTGCCGATCGGGTTGTAGTAGCGGAATTCCGGCAGGCCCTCGAATACGGCGCGGCCGTGCTCGACTTCGACCAGGTGGAAGTTGAGCACCTCGCTCATCGGCGGATTGGGCAGCGTGCCGTCGACGATTGCCTGCAGAAAGCCGAGCCCGTCATAGGACTTGAGCACCTCGGGCGAAACCACGCCGTATTTTCTTGCAGCCACTGCGACCCCCGCGTTTGAAACGGCGTCAGTCTAGCGGGCCGCTCATGCGATATCGAGCCGGAACGGATGGCCCTCCGTGGCGAGGTCGCCGGGGCCGATGGTCTCGATCGCGCGCACCATGCGGCCGTCGCGTTTGAGCAGGCGGTCGGCGATCGAGACGATGCGCGGGTTGGGGTAGGCGGTGCGCGAGGCGCGCCTGATGTCCCAGGCGATCGCAATTTCATCGCGTTGCGGATTGAGCGCGCAGGCCGCCACAAAGGCGCCGGCGGTCGAGCGGCTGATGCCGGCATAGCAATGCACCACCATCGGCGCCGCACGGTCCCATTTGCCGACGAAATCGATCAGCCGTTCGACGTGCTCTTGCGCGGGCACGGTATAGCCTTCCATCGGCATGGCGATGTCGTCGACCGCTAGCACGAGATGGTTTTCCGGCGCGATCTGGCGCGGCCGTTCCACGCGGTCGGTGAGCCGCAGCAAGGTGACGATATGGCGCGCCCCGGTCTCATCGACCGTGGCGTAGAGGCGCGCAAGCGAGCAGACGTGGATCATGGGTGCAATCAATCGATTCGTTGCGACTTATCTATGACGCGCCGAGCGGTATGAAAAGTATGGCAATGCCCTGATTCGATGGGAAGCCTTTATGCCATCCCGCCGACAAAGCCTTCGTTCTTGTCGTCGTAGGTGAGAGAGATGCGAACCCCACCGCGGCAGAAGCGATCCGCGCAATGCAGGCTGGCCTCTACCTGATCGAGATAGGCGTTCTTGAAGTCCATGTTCTCAAGCAACTTGGTTTGTGTCTCATAGCGCGCCAACCCGCATCGTTTGCAGAGGATCTCGATGTCCGTGCGGGGATCGAGATCGGACAGCTTCAAATCGGTTTTCCAGCTCACCAGAAATCCTCCGCGCGCGGAATCCGGGTGTAGCTGATCTTGCCGCCGGCATAGCCGCCGGGCGGCGGCTCCCACGGGCCTTGGCTGACCAGCGTGCGGCCGTGCTTGCGATTGAGATTGTCGATCGCGCTGATCGCTCTTTCCCAACGCTGGCGCGTCTTGTCGTCGTCGATGAAAATGTCGAGTTGACGTTCGCTCGCGGGCGTCAAGTCGGCCAATGTCACGCCAAGCTGAATGATGCGGGCGGAGAACGGCAATTGCTGGCGCGCGTCGGACCACAGGCTGGCCAAGGCGGACAGCACCGCTTGATCGTCGTGCACGGCAGGAAGCCATGCGGCGCTGTGCCAGGATTTGTCGCCAATGATTTCCAGCCAGAGCCAGAGGCAACCGGCATTCCAGCCGTCGCGGCGCATCCGGCGCGCTGCTTTGACCAGCAAAAGCCGTGAGGCACTGCGAGCGTGTTCAATCGTCCTGTGCGTCGGCGGCAGCACGCGCCCGTGGCCGTACATGCCGCGTTCGCTCGGCGGAGTCTGTATGTCGTAGCCGTGCAGGGCATACCAAAGCCGCTCGCCGGTCACGTTGCCCCATAGCTTGCGCATGTGCTTGGGCTGGGTTGCGAGCAGCAAAGCCATCGACGTGATGCCGAAGCTCGCCAGCCTCGTTTCCATCCGCTCGCCGATGCCGGGAATGTCGCGCAGCCTGAGCTTGAGCAGGGGGGCCGGCATGTCGTCGGGATGCCAGATCATGTTGCCGTTGGGCTTGCCGGCCTTGCACGCCATCTTGGCAAGCTGACGATTGGCCGCGAAGCCGATCGAGCAGACAATGAACGGGCCGATATTGTCGGCAATGCGTTTTTTGATCCGCAGCCCAAGCGCGCGCGGATCGACGCGCTCAAACGCAGAGAGGCGGCAGGTCAGTTCGTCGATAGATTTCACCGCATCGATCGGGATGATGGCGGAGATTTCCGACAGCAGCGTGTTGTGCGCCCGGCGGTAGAGATCGGGCGACTGCGGAACCAGGATGATCCCGGGACAGCGTTCGCGCGCCTCCTCGATATTCATCACGTTCTTGACGCCGTGCAGCTTGGCCTCGCGCGAGCAGGCGATGACGCAGGTGTGGGCCGCATCCTTGAACGGCACGACGCCGACCGGCTTGCCGCGCAGATGCGGGTGCACCTGTTGTTCGACGGAGGCGAAAAAGCCGTCGAAGTCGAGATATAGGCGCTCGATTTCGGTAGGGCGGCGCATGGGTCGCTTCCGGAGGGGAAAGCGATGAGAACATAAAGGGAACAAGAAAGTCAACGGCAAGAAGTTCTAAATGGGGAATAGTCCAGAAATATCAGCCGCGTAGGAGTTTTTTGAAACGCTCGTTAAAGCGCGCCTCGGCGGTGCCGGCCGGCCAGGGCGTCAGATAATCGCGCTCGAGCGTGGCGGAAAATTTCGGCGGCGGACCGAAGAATTTGCGCGCCTCGGCGGCCTCGAAGCCGGCCAGCCGCGTGGCTTCCAGATAGGCGGCGGCGCGATCGGCTGACTTGATTAAATCTCTCAGGGCTTCCGGCAGCGTGGCTGGCAGGCCGAAGCGCAGATGGATGGCCGCGAGCAGCCGGTGCTCGACCGCCTTGTAGCTGTCGCCGATCACCGCCTTGAACGGCGAGATCATGTCGCCGATCACGTATTCCGGCGCGTCGTGCAGCAGCACCGCAAGGCGCCCGCGGGCATCGAGCCGCGGCGCCTTGGCGCGCGCCAAGGCCTCGACCAGCAGCGCGTGCTGGGCGACCGAGAAGATATGCGCGCCTTTGGTCTGCCCGTTCCAGCGCGCGACGCGGGCGAGCCCGTGCGCGATGTCCTCGATCTCGACGTCGAGCGGAGAGGGGTCGAGCAGATCGAGCCGCCGGCCCGACAGCATGCGCTGCCAAGCGCGCACCTTTTTATTTGTGGTGCGCGCCTTGCTCATTGGCGTTTGGCGAGTTTCGCGCAGGCCGCGTGGCGGTGGCACGTGACCAGATGGTCGTTGACCATGCCGACCGCCTGCATGAAGGCGTAGA
>DAIMKK010000390.1:0-3257 GCA_036721745.1 Pseudolabrys sp.
GGGATTTTCTACGCCCCCAATATTTCATCGGACCCGAAAGACGGCATCGGCGCTTGGAGCGAGGCGCAATTTGTCACCGCCATGACCAAGGGAACTTCGCCATCGGGCGAGCATCTCTATCCGGCCTTTCCCTATACGTCGTATCAGCACATGCGGATCGACGACCTGCGCGATCTGTTCGCTTTTCTCAAGACGCTGCCTCCGGTTTCGGGACGCGTGCGCGATCACGATCTGCCGTTCCCGTTCAATATCCGGCGCACGCTCGGCCTCTGGAAGCTCGTATTTCTTGATGGCAAGCCATTCGAGCCCGACCCGTCGCGATCGGCGCTGTGGAATAGGGGCGCTTACCTGGTCAATGGCCCCGGCCACTGCGCGGAATGTCACTCGCCGCGCAACGCGCTCGGAGGCGTGATCGAGAGCCTGCGCTTTACCGGCGGACCAAGCCCCGACGGGCAGGGCGGGGTTCCCAACATCACCCAGTACAAGCTCAAGGATTGGAGCGAGGCGGATATCGCGGAAACGCTGGAGGACGGCATGACGCCCGACTCCGATCGCGTCGGCGGCAACATGGTCGAGGTGGTGCGCAACACCTCGCAACTGACGGCGGCGGATCGCATGGCGATCGCGGCCTATATCAAGTCGCTGCCGGCGGTCGAAGGGCGCAAGCCGCCGCCGAAGAAAAAGGAATAACGCGCGGTGGAGGCCTGGCCGGACGAGGCGACCTTTGCGCGGGCTGCTATAAGCCGGGCTCGATGAATCTATTCAAAGCCATCGGTTTCAAGCTGATCTCCGCGCTGCTGTTCGCTGCCCTGTCGGCTTTCGTGCGCCAGTTGGGCGATGTGGTACCGGTCGGCCAGCTCGTGTTCTTCCGCAGCGCCTGTGCGATCCCGCCGGTGCTGTTGATCTATGCCTTGCGCGGCGAACTAGCGAGCGCGGTCTACACCCGCCGCCCGCTCGGACAGCTCGGGCGCGGGGCGCTCAGCGTCGGCGGCATGTACACCAATTTCTCCGCGCTCACGCGGCTGCCGCTGGCGGACGCGACCGCGATTTCCTTCGCCTCGCCGCTGATCACGGTGGCTTTGGCGGCGGTCATTCTTAAAGAGCAGGTGCGGGTCTATCGCTGGACCGCGGTGCTGGTCGGCTTTGGCGGCGTGATCGTGATGCTGATCCCGCATTTCGACGTCAAGCACTACGCCGCCGCCGGCGCGGCCAGCGCGGCGACAATTGGCTCGATCTTGGCGCTGTTTTCTGCCTTCTGCAACGCCGGGACGGTGATCCAGACACGGCGGCTCACACAGAGCGAGACCACGTCGTCGATCGTTTTTTATTTTTCGTTGGTCACCGCACTGGCCGGGGCAGTGACGCTGCCGTTTGCCTGGCACACGCCGACCGGCTCCGAGTTCCTCATGCTAGTCTCGATGGGCATCTTCGGCGGCATCGCGCATATCTTCCTGACCGAGAGTTACCGCTACGCCACCGCCTCGGTGGTGGCGCCGTTCGACTATTCCTCGATGCTGTGGGCGCTGCTGCTCGGCTATTGGGTGTTTGGCGAATTGCCGAGTGCGCTGGTTTATGTCGGCGCGACAATCGTCGCCGGCGCCGGGCTGTTCGTGATCTGGCGCGAGCGTAAGCTCGGTCTCAAGCGCGCAAGCGAGGCGGAAGGGCCACGCCAACCTGAGATTTAGCGCGTTGCGAGGCGAGGCGGTTCGCGCCTATCATGAGCACCGCCAGTGTTATTTCGGCAGATGGCGATCGCCGCGAGGCCGTTTTTTTCGACTCCGGATCGTCGCTCCGGATTGTGGAAGCAAATCCAGCATGGCGTCACAGGCAACTGCGATCGTTGATGTGCGACCGGGCGGGACGAAACCGGCGCTTGCAATTCCGGCGTCGCTGCGCGGCATCGGCGTCCGGCAAGTGCGGATCGCCTGCGGCCTCGTCATGCTCGCGTATATTTTCTCCCATTTCTGCAATCATGCGCTCGGCAATATTTCATACGCGACAATGGAATGGTGGCTACGCTATCACATCTGGTGGTGGCGAATTCCAATCGTCAATCTTACGCTTTACGCCGCTGCCGCTACGCATTTTTCGTTGGGTCTATGGGCGCTCTATCAGCGGCGGCATTTTCGCTACGCCGGCGCCGAGATCACGCAGCTCGTGCTGGGCCTGAGCATTCCGCTTTGGCTTGCAAGCCATTTCGGAGTTGTGCGGATCGCCGGAGTTATGTTTGCCGCCGATCCGGCCAATTATGCGTCGCCATTGTTCGCGTATTGGGCGGTCCGGCCGTACATGATCTTCGTGCAATTCGCGCTTCTGACCGTGGCGTGGACGCATGCCTGCATCGGGCTTTATTTCTGGCTTCGGATGAAGCCGTTTTTCAAATGGGCGGCGCCCATCCTCCTGGCGGTCGCGATATTGCTGCCAGCGCTGGCAATGATCGGCGCGCACCATGGCGCGCGTGAAGTCATTCAGCTCGCCAAGCAGCCGGAATGGCGCGCACATAATTTACAGCCTTTACCCCCTGCAGAACGTAAAGCGGTCGATCAGGTCACGCTCCTGTACTTTCCAATCGGATATGTCGCGGCGATCGGGTTGGTGTTCGCCGCGCGCGGCGTGCGCACACTGCGGGAGCGCCGCCGTGGGCAGTTCACGATCTCGTACCCGGACCGGCAAGTCCGCGTGCCGAAGGGATTGAGCGTTCTGGAAGCGAGCCTGCGCTTCCATGTCCCACATGCCAGTGTGTGCGGCGGCCGCGCGCGCTGTTCGACTTGCCGTGTTCGCGTCATCAGCGATCGAGGCGCGTTGCCGCAGCCTTCGCGGCGCGAGTCCTTCGTGCTTACGCGCGTGGGTGCCAGTCGCGATCCGGCAGTCCGGCTCGCCTGTCAACTGCGACCGCAGACCGATATCGCAGTTATCCCGCTGCTGCCGCCGAATATCGGCGCGGATTTCGTGCGCAATCGGCAGCGCGTCAACATCGGCAGAGAGCGTTATATCGTCAGCATGTTCGTGGACATGCGGGGCTCCACCAAGTTCGCCGAGGCACGGCTGCCGTTCGACGTGGTCTTTCTGATTAACCGGTTCCTCGGCGCAGCCTCGCAGGCGGTGATCGATGCCGGCGGTCAGCCCAATCAGTTCATCGGTGATGGGTTGCTTGCTCTTTTCGGGCTCGACGTCGATCCGGGCACCGCCTGCCGGCAGGCGATGCGCGCGGCCGCGCTCGTCGCCACGAACGTTGAACATATGAATCACCAGTTTGC
>DAIMKK010000391.1:0-612 GCA_036721745.1 Pseudolabrys sp.
GCAGCAGACCTGCGCGCAGGTGCTGCCGCCGCCCCCGATGCCGAGCCCGCCGCCCTCGGATTTCTGCAGCAGCACGACGCCGATCAAAGCGAGCACCAGCATCAGATGGATGACGATTACGACGTGCTGCATAAGGTCTAAATCCGATCAAACCAGCCGGTCCGAGCTGCCCGCCCAGGCGGCGTTTCGCGAGGTATATAGGAATTCGCTGCGGTCTCTACACGATCAAAGAAGGCTTTTCCACCCTTGCGGGGGTTACCTGTAAACCGCCGCAATACCGAGGAAATCTACCGCCTTCAGGCTGGCGCCCCCGACCAGGGCACCGTTCACATTGGCGATTGATAACAGCTCCTTGGCGTTGGATGGCTTGACCGAGCCGCCATAGAGGATGCGGATCCGGCCACCTTCGACGCCGTAGCATTCGGAGAGCTTCTTACGGATGAAGGCATGGGCCTCGGCCACGTCGGCCGGCGTCGGGGTCAGTCCGGTACCAATCGCCCAGACCGGCTCGTACGCAATCACCAGATTGGCGGCCGTTCCGCCATCGGGCAGCGAGCCATCGAGCTGGCGGCCAAGCACGGCCAGCGTCTGCCCGGCCTCGCGCTCGCCGCG
>DAIMKK010000391.1:622-3255 GCA_036721745.1 Pseudolabrys sp.
CGCGCTGCTCGCCGATGCAGACGATCGCGATTAAGCCAGCGCGGCGCGCGGCCATGGCCTTGGCGCGCACCTGGGCGTCGGTTTCGTGATGATCAATACGCCGTTCGGAGTGGCCGACAATCACCGCCACAGCGCCGGCGTCCTTGAGCATTTCGGCGGCGATATCGCCGGTATGGGCGCCGGACGGCTCGGCATGGCAATCCTGCCCGCCGATCGCGACTGCGGAGCCGCGCGCGGCGGCGGCAAAGCCGGCAACTAGGGTCGCCGGCGGACACACCATCAGTTCGGCCTTGAGGCCGGCCGTGCCGTTGACGATCTTGGTCAGCTCGCCCTCGGAGGCAGCAAGCCCGTTCATTTTCCAGTTGCCCGCCACCAGCGGTGTCAAATTGCCCGGCGCCATGATTAAGGTCCCTTTCGGCGTGCGGTTACCAGACCCGCTTCGCGGGCGCCAGGGGCTCCGGCCGCAAGGCGATCCCTCTTGAGTTGCAAGGAGTTGGCCCGCTCCCTATAAGGGCGCCACCAGCCCTTCATTCAGCCGCCACCGTCATCCGGGAAGAACGCAGTTTATGCTCCGCGGTATCCACAAGGCCTCTTCGACCTGGCTCGGCCGGGGCGTCATGGCCGTCGTCATGGGCGGACTGGTCGTCAGCTTCGCGATCTGGGGTATCGGCGATATTTTCCGCGGCTTCGGGCTCAGTTCCGCGATCAAGATCGGCAAGACCGAGATCTCGATCGAGCAGTTCCGCCAATATTACAATGATCGCCTGCAGCAGCTCAGCCGCCAGGCCGGTCGGCCGATCACGCCCGACCAGGCGCGCACGCTCGGCATCGACCGGCAGGTGCTCGGCCAGTTGGTGGCCGAGACCACGCTCGACGAGCAGACAAAGGCGTTGCGGCTTGGCATCAGCAACGCCGAGATCGCCAACCGCATCACCAGCGATCCCAATTTCCGCGGCCTCAACGGTCAGTTCGATCGTAGCCGCTTTGAGGAGATCATCCGGCAATCGGGCTTTACCGAAACCCGCTATGTCGAGGAACAACGGCGCGTGATCCTGCGCCGGGAGATCGCGCTCAGCATCGGCGGCGATTTTCGCGTGCCGGCAACGGCGATGGCGGCCATCAATCAATATCAAAATGAGAAACGCGCCATCGAGTATCTGGCCTTGGGTCCGGCGCAGGCCGGTGACATCCCGACGCCGACGCCCGAAGTGCTTGGCAAGTTTTTCGACGAGCGCAAGGTTTTGTTTCGCGCGCCCGAGTACCGCAAGATCACTTTGCTTTCGATGTCGCCGGCCGACCTCGCCAAGCCGGACGCGGTGTCCGATGCCGACAGCAAGACTTATTTCGAGCAGCACAAAACGAGTTACGGCACGCCCGAGCGCCGCGAGCTGCACCAGATCGTATTTCCGAAACCGGAGGACGCGGCGGCCGCGAAGGAACGCATCGACAAGGGCGCGAGCTTCGCCGATATCGCCAAGGAACGCGACTTGAAAGACAGCGATACCGATGTCGGCATGGTGACGAAGGCCGGCATCATTGACCCGGCGGTCGCCGACGCCGCCTTCGCGCTCAAATCGGGCGAGGTCAGCGCGCCGGTCAAAGGCCGCTTCGGCACCGTGCTGCTGCAGGTCGGAAAAATCGAACCGGGCAACCAGAAGACCCATGAGGAGGTCGCGCCGTTGATTAAGCGCGAAATTGCAGAAGGCCGCGCCAAGACTGAAATCGGAAATCTGCGTGACAAGTTCGAGGACGAGCGCGCCGCCGGCTCTACCTTGGCCGAGACCGCCAAGAAGCTCGGGCTCAGGTCCCGCACCATCGACGCGGTCGACCGTTCGGGCCGCGCTCCGGATGGCAAGCCGGTCGCCGACTTGCCGAAGACACCGGACGCAATCGCGGCAGCCTTTGCCAGCGACGTCAGTGTCGATAACGATCCGCTGCAACTGCCGAACGGCGGGTACCTCTTTTACGACGTCACCGGCATCACGCCCGCGCGCGACCGCACACTCGACGAAGTGAAAGATCAGGTCGAAGCGCGCTGGCGCGACGACGAAATTGCCAAGCGCCTGAAGGCCAAGGCCGACGAAATGCTCGGCAAGCTCAAAGCCGGCACCGCGCTGGCCCAGCTCGCCACCGATACCGGCCTGAAAGTGGTGACCGCAACCGACCTACAGCGCGGCAGGCCAGGAGGTTTCGCGCCGGCGAAGCTCGTCGAGGCGGCCTTCAAGACGCCCAAGGGCGAGCCAGCCAGCGCCGAGGGCGACCAGGAAACCGCGCGCTTCATGTTCCGCGTGACCGACGTCGTCGATCCTGTGCTCGATCCCGTCGCCAGCAAGACGATTTCGACCTCGCTGCTCAATTCCTACACCGACGACATCGTCGGCGCCTATGTCACGCGGCTCGAAAGCGAGTTCGGCGTCACGCTGAATCAGCAGGCGCTGAACCAGGTCTTCGGCGGCCTACCGGCCAATTCCAGCGCGCCCAACGACTACTGATCCCATGCAGATCGAGCCGTCGGAAACCGCCTTCGCCGAACGCTACGGCCGCGGCCAGGCGCAGGTGGTGTGGACCACGCTGGTTGCCGATCTGGAGACGCCGGTTTCGGCCTTCCTCAAACTGGGCGGCGGCAAGCCGCT
>DAIMKK010000392.1:0-3254 GCA_036721745.1 Pseudolabrys sp.
GGCGCCGTGGCGCAACCGCTGCGCGCCGCGCTCACCGGGCGTACCACCTCGCCGCCAATCTTCGACGTGCTGTCGGTGCTGGGCAAGGACGAAAGCCTGGCCCGTTTGCGGGATCAGGTGGGCTAATACTCCCCGCCCTGTTGATAGTCAAAACCCGCGCCGTGACGGCTTGATCTATGTCTATACGTCGGGCCCCGCGATGTGCATTATCTTGCAGCGCACACAGGGATAGTATACCCAAAAACCGGCCGGAATCATGCGTCGCCCACCCGGCGCTTCGGCTCCCGGCCATAACGTTTCCGCACGCACCGCTCGCTGCCAAATCGAGGGCTCGACCATGGACGCCAAGACGGACGCCAAGAAGAAATCCGGCACCATTACCGTTGGCAACAAGAACTGGGATTTCCCGGTCTATGACGGCACCATCGGTCCGGACGTGCTCGACATCGCCAAGCTCTACAACGAGAGCGGCATGTTCACTTACGACCCGGGCTTCACCTCGACGGCAAGCTGCGAGTCCAAGATCACCTACATCGACGGCGACCTGGGCGTCCTGCTCTACCGCGGCTATCCGATCGATCAGCTCGCCGAACACGGCGACTTCCTGGAGACCTGCTACCTGCTGCTGTACGGCGAATTGCCGACGCCGCAGCAGAAGGCCGACTTCGACTACACCGTCACCCGCCACACGATGGTGCACGAGCAGATGGCCCGGTTTTTCCAGGGTTTCCGGCGCGACGCGCATCCGATGGCGGTAATGACCGGCTGCATCGGCGCGCTGTCGGCGTTCTATCACGACTCCACCGACATCTCGGATCCGCATCAACGCCTGATCGCGTCGATCCGCATGATCGCGAAAGTGCCGACCTTGGCGGCCATGGCTTACAAATATTCAATCGGCCAGCCGTTCGTCTATCCGAAGAACGAACTCGACTATTCGACCAATTTCCTGCGCATGTGCTACGCCGTGCCGACGGAAGACTATAAGCCGAACAAAGTGCTGGCGCGCGCGATGGATCGCATCTTCATCCTGCACGCCGACCACGAGCAGAACGCCTCGACCTCGACGGTGCGGCTCGCCGGCTCATCCGGCGCCAATCCGTTCGCCTGCATTGCCGCCGGCTGTGCTTGCCTTTGGGGACCCGCGCATGGCGGCGCCAACGAAGCCGCGCTCAACATGCTGCGCGAGATCGGCACGGTCGACCGCATTCCGGAGTTCATCAGGCGCGCCAAGGACAAGAACGATTCTTACCGGCTGATGGGCTTTGGCCACCGCGTCTATAAGAACTACGACCCGCGCGCCAAGATCATGCAGAAGACCTGCCACGAGGTGCTCAACGAGCTCGGCATCAAGGACGATCCGCTGCTCGACGTCGCCATGGAGCTGGAAAAGATCGCGCTGCACGACGACTATTTCGTCGAGAAGAAGCTCTATCCCAATATCGACTTCTATTCCGGCATCACGCTCAAGGCGATGGGCTTCCCCACCACCATGTTCACCGTGCTTTTTGCTGTGGCACGGACAGTGGGCTGGATCGCGCAGTGGAAGGAAATGATCGAGGATCCAAAGCAGAAGATCGGGCGTCCGCGCCAGCTCTACACCGGCGCGACGCAGCGCGATTACACGCCGATTTCGCGAAGGAAGTAGATTTCAGAGCCAGGGTGATTTGACGAGTTTGGGCTGCGGCGCATTGCCGTTGAGCTTGGGCGCCTTTGCGCCGTCATAGGCCCAGGTCACAAAAGCGCCGCCCCAGGTAAAGCCGCCGCCGAACGCGGCAAGCAGTAGACGGTCGCCCTTTTTCAGCTTCGCTTCGTAGTCCCACAGGCAAAGCGGAATGGTCGCCGTGGTGGTGTTGCCGTATTTTTGGATCGTGAACATCACCTTGTCGAGTGGCAGACCGAGCCGTTCGGCCGTGGTCTCGATGATGCGGCGATTGGCCTGGTGCGGAACGACCCAGTCGATCATGTCGGCGCGCAGATTGTTGCGCGCCATGATTTCGGTGGTCGCTTCCGTCATGCCTGCGACGGCGTATTTGTAAACCGAGGCACCTTCTTGGTGGACGTAATGCAGGCGCTTGGCGACGGTTTCCGCGGTCGGCGGCATGCGGCTGCCGCCGGCTTTCTGATGAAGATATTTTGCGCCTGAGCCGTCCGAGCGCAGGATCGTATCCATGATGCCATAGCCGTCTGAATTCGGCTCAAGCATCACCGCGGCCGCACCGTCGCCGAACAGCACGCAAGTAGCTCGATCGGTGTAATCGACGATCGCGGACATTTTGTCGGCGCCGACCACAATCACCTTCTTGTAAGTGCCGGCGGTGACAAATTGCTGCGCGGCGGTGAGCGCGTACATGAAGCCCGAACAGGCGGCCTGAATGTCGAAGCTTCCGATATTGCGAATGCCGACCATGTCGCAGATCAGATTAGCGGTGCAGGGATGAACAAAATCGGGCGTGGTGGTGGCGCAGATCAGAAGCTCGATCTCCTTCGGATCGGTTTTGGTCTTGGCGAGCAGGCCACGCACTGCTTCCGCGCCCATGTGCGATGAGCCCAGCCCCTCGCCCTTGAGGATATGGCGTTCTTTGATGCCGGTGCGCTCGGTGATCCACGCATCCGTGGTGTCCACCATGTGCGCTAGCTCCGCGTTGGTGAGAACATCCGGCGGGACATAGCCATGGACGGCGGTAATGGCGGCGCGGGTCGGTATGCTCACGGGCGGAAATCCCAGCTTTCGGACATGGTTACGGCCGAACGGCCGGGTTTTGAGTTAAGTTACCCTGTTGGGCGCGCGGATACTATGGCTTCGCGCGGGGGTTGGTTAAGACGAATGGCGCAATCCAGGACCACGGTGGCGGCCCGGTCGCTCGGCGCGGCCCGTCCGATCTCCATGATCGAATCGAGCCGGGCGAAGGCCTCGACCTGACCGCGCCGTTCCGGCGTATCGGCCAATAACGGCACCAAAGCGGCGGCAAGGCTCTCGGGCGTGCAGTCCCGTTGCAGAATTTGCGGCACTATGTTTTCGCCGAGAACCAGATTGGCCAGAATGATGTTTTGGATCGTCACCAGCCAGCGAACGACCATCTCTTCCAGCAACGGCACTTTGTAGGCAGCGACCATCGGCACGCCGGCGACCGCTAGTTCGAGCGTCGATGTGCCGGACTTTGTGAGCGCGGCACGCGCGTTTCGGAAGGCCATGTCTTTTTCGCCTGGCTCGGTCACCACCCGCGCCGCAATGGGCCAGGAGGCAACCGCCG
>DAIMKK010000393.1:0-3230 GCA_036721745.1 Pseudolabrys sp.
TGATCAAGATCGACATCGAGGGCATGGAACTGGAGGCGCTCGACGGCGCGCAGGCGACGATCGATAAAAGCCGTCCGATCCTATTGGTCGAATCGATCAAGGCCAGCCGCGAGCTGTTGCGGGCGTGGTTGGAGAAGCGCAGCTATCAGGTCGTCGACGCCGGCCTCAATCTGCTGGCGATCCACAAAACCGACCAGACGCTGAGCCAACTCAATCTTTCTGAACTGCCCGGGCAATCATCGGCCGCCTGAAATTCCTGCGCCCGCGCGCCGTCAACCGCAAGCGCCGGTCACACGCTCGGGCGGCAGCTTCGTCTCGGCGCGCAGCCGCCGGCCGCTCTTCGGCAGATGCAGCCCGCATTCGTTGCTGCCATCTTGCTCCCACCACCAGCGACCTTTGCGCTCGGGTTCGCCGGGGCGAAGCGCGCGCGTGCAAGGCGCGCAACCGATCGAGGCGAAGCCTTTGGCGTGCAAGGCATTGATCGGAACGTCCAGTCGGCGAACCTCCGCCAGCACGGCGTCGCGCGTCCAATCGTACAGCGGATTGAACTTCAGCACACCGCGGCTGGCATCGAATGCGGTCAAGCCCGCATCGTGCCGGTTCGAATTCTGATCGCCACGCAGGCCCGTGATCCACGCCGCCGCGCCGGAGAGAGCGCGATCGAGCGGCTTGGTCTTGCGTACGTCGCAGCATGATTCGCGCCCCCGTTTCGACTCGTACATGCCGTCGATGCCCTGCTTGGCCACCAGCCGCTCCAGCGCCGCGCCATTGGGATAGATCGCGCGAATGCGGCGGCCATAGCGGCGCTCGGTTTCCGCCCACAGCGTGTAGGTTTCCGGGAACAGCCGTCCGGTATCGAGCGTCACCACGTCGATATCGAGATCGCGCTCACAGATCCAATGAAAGATGAGCTGGCCCTCGACGCCGAAGCCGTGCGTGAAGACGATGGGGCCGTCGAGCTTTTGACGCAAATAGGCGATGCGCTCGGCCGCCGGCAGAGCCGTCACGTCTTCGCTGCGAATTCGAGAAGTCGTATCAAGCATTACGCACTTAATGTGCGCCGCAACCTTGCTGTCAAAACGAAAATAATATTCGCCATTAGTCGACCAGGGCGTGCCGCCGATGCTGGAAACGACATGTTGGGAACAATTGCGTTCCAAGAATGCTGCAATTTTGTATGAAAAATCTCTGTCGCCGATCATGGCGAACCGAAACATCCGTCGCGCGCGGCTCCGCGCCCGTGAAAGATTATTTCTCCAAGGGGGTTGTTGTTCTCCACTGCCTTTATTGCGCACCAGAAAACGGTTGCAGCCGTGACGAGAATGGAACGCCCGTCCTGTGGGCGTCACTCCATCGCACTGCCGGTCTCGATGCGCACCGGCTGATAGCCGTCGTCTGCGAGCGCCGCCAGGATGTCGGCGGCGTGCGCGGCGTCGCGCGTCTCGATCGTGATGTCGAGTTTGGCGCCCTTGGCCGGCACGTCGAGGAATAGCCGGCGGTGATCGACCTCCAGGATATTGGCGCCCAACGTGCCGAACCGGGTCGCGATGGTGCCGAGCACGCCGGGCCGATCCGGAATGGTGAGGCGGAACGAGACGATGCGGGTCTCGCGCTCGAGTTCGCGCACCATGATGGACGCCAAGATGCGCGGATCGATATTGCCGCCGCACAGAATGAGCCCGACTATTTTGCCGCTGAATTTTTCAGGCTCGGCCAGCATGGCCGCGAGACCGGCAGCGCCGGCGCCTTCCGCCATCGTCTTCTGCAAAGTGAGGTAGGCGTTGACCGCGCGTTCCAGATGCGCCTCGCTGACCAGAATAATCTCGGAGACCAAATCGCGGATCACCGGCAACGTCAATTTGCCGACATTCTTGACCGCAATACCTTCGGCCAGCGTCGGCCCGCCGACGGCTAAGCTCTCGTTATACAGCGCGTTCCACACGGCAGGGTAAAGCGCGGCTTCGACGCCGACAATCTCGATGCCCGACTTCACCGCGCGCGCGGCGATCGCATTGCCGGCGATCAACCCGCCGCCGCCGATCGGGATCACGATACAATCGAGACCGGCAACCTCCTCCAGCATTTCGAGTGCGATGGTGCCTTGCCCGGCGATAATGCGCGCGTCGTCGTAAGGATGCACCAGTGTGAGCCCGCGCTCGGCTCGCATTTGCTCGCAGCGCTTCTCAGCCTCCGCCACACTCTCGCCGTCGAGCACCACTTCCGCACCATGCGAGCGGGTCGTCGCCACTTTCACGAAGGGCGTGGTCACCGGCATCACGACGGTCGCAGGAATCTTGAGCCGCGCGGCGTGATAGGCCACCGCCTGCGCGTGATTGCCGGCCGACATGGTGATGATGCCGCGGTGGCGCTCGGCTTCGCTCAGCGAGGCGAGCTTGTTGAGCGCGCCGCGGTCCTTGAATGAATTGGTGACCTGCAGATTCTCGTATTTGACGTAGACGTCGGCGCCGGTGAGCGCGGACAGCCGGGGCGCCGGCAGCATCGGCGTGCGCAGTACCGCGCCTTGGATCACGCGGCGGGCGGCTTCGATGTCGGCAATCGTCACGGTCACGCGAGGTCTCCCGGCGTCCCAGGCACCATGCCGCAAGGACGGCCCGCGTTCCAGCCGCCCCCCGACGGGTAGGCCTCTTGCGTAAGCCTTTCTCCTTCGCCATCTCGCAGTTGACCGTGCCGAAAGGTATGCTTGGCACCGGCAGAGTCTTTAAGAGGCCTAGCCCCATGTCGATCGACATCAAACCGCACGCCTACGACCCGGACACGAACCCGGAGCTGTTCGACGGGGTCCTTGCGCGCCGGGTGGTCGCTTTTGCCATCGATTTTATCATTATCGCCATTCCGGTGGTGCTGGCGGCCATGTTCATCTTCGCCTTCGGGATCGTCACCTTGGGGCTCGGCTGGGCGCTCTATTGGCTGCTGCCGGCAATCTCCGTGGTCTGGGCCCTGGTCTATTTCGGGGTCACGCTGGGCAGCGAGCGCTCCGCCACCGTCGGTATGCGGGTCATGGATATCGAAATGCGCACCTGGTACGGGGCGCCGGCCTACTTCGTGCTCGGCGCCGTGCACGCCGTCGCGTTCTGGTTCACGGTGTCGTTCTTCACGCCGTTCGTCCTGCTGGTCGCCTTTTTCAACGAGCGCCGCCGGCTGCTGCACGACATCATGCTCGGCACCGTGATCATCAATAATCCGGCGCGCGCGGCCCTGCGCAGCGCCCC
>DAIMKK010000394.1:0-3229 GCA_036721745.1 Pseudolabrys sp.
CGTCGTAATCGTGATCGTCGATCATCGGCCGGAGCTTGATCTCCTTGATCTCGACGACTTTTTGCTTTTTGCGGGCTTCGGCGGCTTTTTTCTGCGCCTGGAATTTATATTTGCCGAAATCCAGGATCTTGCAAACCGGCGGGGTCGTGTTGGGAGAAATCTCCACCAGGTCGAGCCCGGCCGCCTCCGCCATGCTCATGGCGGTTTGAAAATCGACGACACCTTTGTTGTCGCCGGTACTATCGATCAGCTGAACTTCTTTCGAGCGGATCTCCTCGTTGATGCGCGGGCCGTCCTTTTGGGCGGGCAGCGCGGACTTCATCGGACGACGAATGGCTTTTTTCTCCTCATGCAGTTGCGACAAGCCGGGACGCCCATGGGTGCCTCGGGTAACGAGAGATTGGTAGAAACGGCGAATAAGTCAACGTAGTTCCGGCGAAACTGTCGGGGGAAATGACCGGAATCACCGTCAAATCGTTCAAATTGCTCTAATTTTGTCGCAGGTGCGGCACTAAGGCTGATATTTTGTCGCGCCCCGTGATCTCGTCATAAACCCGCAACGTTTGCTCGGCGACCGCCGGCGCATTGAAATGGCCGAGCACCCAGTCACGTCCACGCCGGCCCATGGCGCGGCGGGCCGGCTCGTCCATTGAGAATAGCCGCAGCAAAGTCGCCGCTAGCGCCGCGTCGTCGCCCGAATGAAAGCGCAAACCGGTGATGCGGTTCTCCGGCACGGCCGGAGGCGTGAGCACGACATCCGGCCCGGCGCCGAGATCGGAGACAACCACCGGCCGCGCCATCGCCTGCGCTTCCAGGATGGTCCGTTGCAAACCTTCCGGCTGCACAGCCGCCGACACGACAACCGAGGCCGCGGCATAGGCCGCCGGCATGTCGGCGAGCGGCGCCGCCATGCGGATGACGTCCATGGTGCCGGTCGACAGCACCAGATCCCAAAGCTCGCCGGTGTAATGGGTGCGGCCGCGGTCCTCGCCGACGAACACGCAGAGGAAGTCCTTGAAGCCCATCTCCTTCAGCCGCTTCGCCGCCTTCACCACCACATGATGGCCCTTGCGGCGCACGATGCGGCCGACGATCAGGATCACCTTGGTGTCGGGCTTGACGCCCCAGGCGTGACGCATCGCCTCGACGCGCTCGCGCGCGACCGCGGCCGGATCGAAACGCTCGACGTCGATGCTGGACGGTACGACCGCGATGCGCTCCCACGGCATGGCGTAGCGGTCGTTGATCAATTGCGCGATCTGCTCGCTCACCGCCACGACGCGGTCGCCGCGCGCCATGACGCCGTTGTACAGGTGCTTGAAGATGTTCTGGTCGCGAAAGCCCTTGTACCAGGTAGTGAGGAACGGAATGCCGCGCGCCCGCGCGGCGAGAAAAGCGCTCCAGGCCGCCGAGCGGCCGAGCGCGTGGATCGCGTCGCATTTTTGCTCGCGCGCAATCCGGTTGAGCGTGACGGCGTTGCGCAGTATGCGCAGCGGATTGTTGCTGGCGAGATCGAGCGGGATGAATTCGCCACCGGCCGCCGTCACATCGGCAACCAGCCGTCCGGCTTGCGACGCCACGATGGCGCGATGGCCGGCCGCCGTGAGGATACGCACCAATCCGAGCGCGCCGATATCCGCCGCGCCGACATCGAGGGTGGGTACCACGATGAGCACGGTGATCGGATGGCGCGCTTGCAGGGCGCGCGCCTGGGTATCGGAACCGGATTGGGAAGTGTCGCCGCGCCCAGCCACGGATGGGCGGTCATTGATGGCCGGCATTGCAGGCGCACTCGACATTACTTTTACAACCTCGGAACCATCGGCGTCAGGCATCGCGAGCCAACCGCGACGTATAAACGCCGCGCATGGCTTCGGCAACGCTTTGTCCCCCTTGCATAAAGGGCCGGCTTGCGGCGAGAAGATGTGGGGACGGTAATCGCGTTCATCCTTGAATGACCTAAACGCTCATGAGCGAAGCTCACCTGACAACCTTGAAGATCGAATCGCCGGCGCGGACCATCGCCGTGCGCGTGCGCGAGGGCAAAAACGAGAATACGAGCCCCGGCTTGTTTTGGCTCGGCGGGTTCATGTCCGACATGAAGGGCACCAAGGCGCAGGCGCTCGATCGTTGGGCCGAGAGCCAAGGCTGCGGCTGCTTGCGCTTCGACTATTCCGGCCACGGCGAATCGGGCGGCGATTTTACCGCCGGCACCATCGGCCGCTGGCTGGAAGAAAGCATCGCGGTTTATGCGCGGTTCGCGCAAGGCCCGCAGGTGGTCGTCGGCTCGTCCATGGGCGGCTGGCTGGCCTTGCTGCTGGCGAAAGCGTTGCGCGGACACAGAACCGCCGCGCCGATCGCCGGCATGGTGCTGATCGCGCCAGCGGTGGATTTCACCGAAGAATTGATGTGGAAAAACTTCTCCGACGCGATCAAGCGCGAGATCGAGGAGAAGGGCGTCTGGATGCGGCCGTCGGAATATTCCGAGGGGCCCTATCCGATCACGAAGCGGTTGGTCGAGGACGGCCGTAAGCACTTGATGCTCGGCGGCCTGATCGAAACGGGCTGCCCGGTGCATATTTTGCAAGGCGTGCAGGACCCCGACGTGCCGTGGCGGCACGCGGTCGAACTGGTGGCGCGCTTTGCCCGCGACGACGTGGTGCTCACGCTGATCAAAGACGGCGACCACCGGCTGTCGCGGCCGGAGGACATCGAGCGGCTGATCGCGGCGGTGAACGAGTTTTGAGGGCGGCCGCGCTGCGGCTCAAGCTATTTGGGCGGCACCTTCGGTCGCGAAGGCGTTGATATGACCGCGCGCGTGACCTTGCCGCAGGAGCGCCCCGACTTTTACCGGCTCGGCAAGCGATTGCCACAGCTTCGCTTCGGCGAGGTCGGCCGCACGCAGCAACAGCGGAATGCCGGGCGCAAAAAGAATTGAATGGGCGACGTTTCCAATTGTCGGCAATGCTTCTCCGCTTTCCAGCGCGGCGAACACCGGCTCGATCTCAGCATGGAAAGTCACCAGCGCCGCGTTGCGTCCCGCCGTCACGAGACAATCCGGGTCGTCGAGCTGGACAAGGTCAGGAGGCGTGAATTGCGCGGCGGCTTGGCTCGCGAGCAGAAGCGCTTGCTCGAAACGGCACAGACTGAGCGCATGCGACGGGTCAGGCAGCCGGCCGGCGAGGAAATCGAGGAATCCTTCGGCTTCGCCGGCAAGGAAGGAATCTCT
>DAIMKK010000395.1:0-217 GCA_036721745.1 Pseudolabrys sp.
CAAATGGACCGTGCTGGTGGTCTCCACGCTGGGCGATGGGCCGAAACGCTTCAACGAATTGCGCAAGGCCTTGGGGAGCATCTCGCAGCGCATGCTGACCTTGACGCTGCGCGCGCTCGAGCGCGACGGGCTGGTGACGCGCACGGTGTTACCGAGCAATCCGCCGCGGGTGGACTACGAACTGACCCGGCTCGGCCGCTCGCTGCTCGAGCCGGTG
>DAIMKK010000395.1:288-3226 GCA_036721745.1 Pseudolabrys sp.
CCTGAGCGGCCGAGCCCCCGGCGCGCCATCGCTGCGATAGATGCTTGCGATCTTTCGCCTTTGGCAACGCGGTTTGCGTTCGCGCGGGCATTTCGTTGCACTGGCAGCGGTTATGGGATTGTGCAACGTCCACATCCGCAGTGTGACCCCGTTCACATTCGATCGAACGGCGCCCCGCTATAGTCCCCAATAATAAAGGGGTTGGGGGTTGCCATGGCGCCTAGATCAGCCGTTGAAACGGCCGAACACGTTCTTGCGCAAACGAAGGAACTGGCGCGGATGTCGCGCGAAGCCGGTTTGGTGACCCTGGCCTATTGGCTTGAGGTCGCCAGCTTTGAAGCGGAAACCCAGCTCAAGGGCAAAGGGGAGCGGACCTATACGTTGGATTAGGCCGAAGGCATTGATCCGCTTCTTGTTTACGCAAAACCGACCGAAGTTTTCCACAGCCCCAGCCAAGCCTGACCATAATCCAAGGAAAATAGTCCTGACAGCCGAACGCTGCCTTGCTAGCATTGGCGCACGCTCTACAGTTGTGTCCGGTTGACCCGGACATGGACCGGGAACGCTGCTCGCCCGACCGCGTTATCGGGAGCCCATATGCCTCGGAATTGGCGCCGCGGATTTGTCCGGTGCCCGGAGGTCATCCATGCTGGAAAGCGACGACGACCGCATCGTGGAAACGACGACCGAGGCGCGTGCCGGCGTCACCGGCCATAACGTGCGCACCGTGCTGATGGCGAGCCTGGTCGGCGCCATCCTGCTGATGATCGTGATCGCGGCGGTTTCGCTCAACTGATAAGCGCTGCAGTGGCATTTGCACGCGCCGGCTTTTGCCGGCGCTTTTTTATGCCGGGAGGGTTGCGCCATGGCCCTGAAGAAGCAGATCGCACCGGAACTCATGGCCGAGGCCAAGTGCCTCTACGAACAGACGCTGGCGCCGGTCGACGACATTGCCGGCATGCTGGGACTCTCCCGCTCGAACTTTTATAAGCGGGTGCGCGAGGGCGGCTGGCGCAAGCGCCGCGCCACATTTGGCACATTTCAATTCACTCGGGCGCTGAGCGGCATCGCGGTGGTGGCACTGACGGGCGAGCCGGCCGAGCAATCGCGCGCCGAGATTGCCGCTAACGCTGGCGCTTCGCCGCCAGAACACGCCTTGCCGGCACGCTGACGCAATGGCTGGCGCCGGCCTTCTGCGCAGGGTTGATGTTCGCCGCCGACACCGACCGGATCGAGGCTTTGAGTCCGGACCGCGCCGCGCTGTGGGAGCGCGTCACCAAGGCTCCGTTCCTCACCGTCAATGAAAAGCGCGCCGCCACTGGTTACGGTGCGCTCGCGGGCGGGGATCGATTGGAGTCGCCAACCGCGCTGCTGACGTGAGCCGTGCAGGCCGGGGACGTATTCACCTGATCTTATCGCCGTTAGCGGTCGCCGCCGCCGACGCCGGTGGTCATGCCTGCCAGTGCGGGGGCCGAAGCCGGCTGGCTCGTGACGTCGGTGTCGCGATTGAAATACGCGATCGCACCAACAATAACGGCCGCGACGACGAGGACGCTTGCCATCACGCTACAGGTCTCGGCGGCGCTGCTGCGGTTGTCCGGCATGTGTCTCTCCTTCCATTGCTGTGGCATTAACGCGCCTCGCAACCGTCAGGTTCCGCGGCAAGGGAACAAGATAGATCGCCTCCCGGATCGTTTGGTCAGCCTCTCGCGAGGCGAACGCGGCCGCTAGCCGCCGGGCGTCACTTTTTGTGGAAAGCTTATGCCCGACCTGATCCAGACCTTCAGCGAGCGCGGCGATCTCGCGCATCTGGCGCTGTTCTTGTGGGCGACGTCGGCCTCGGCGCTGGCCTGCGCGAACTCGCGGCCGCCATCCGCCGCTTCGACGAGTTCGTGCGCGAACTCGCGCGCTTCAGCGAACACTTAGGAGGAAAATGATGGATATGCTTAACACCGTGCTGCGCTCGATCCGCGGCGAAACCAAAAGCTGGCGCGATCATCTCGACGTGTTCCGCGAATTCCTCGACCACCTCGGCCGCGCGTCGCGGCGGCGCCAGCCGACGCGCAGCACCCAGGCGGCGAAGGGCAAAAGCAAGCGCGGCACAGGCGCGCGACATGGTGATGCGCGGCGCCTTCGCCAACACGCTGGTCCAGCGCGGCGTGCACCGAATTTCGATGCTGTTCCAGCACGATCCGGCCGGGCCGGTCGGCGTCTGGCTCGAACTGCGCGAGGACTACCGCGGGCTGTTCGCGCGCGGGCGGCTGATTCCGGAAGTGGTGCGCCCGCGCCGTCGACGGGCTGTCGATCGGCTTTCGCACCGTGAAGGGCAATATCGATCCGCGCAGCCGGGTGCGCCGCCTGCTGGCGGTCGACCTGTGGGAGATTTCCATCGTCACGTTCCCGCTGCTCGCGGGGGCGCGCGTGCGTGCGGTGAAGCAGGCGGCTTCCCCCTCCCAGGTTTGCCGGCCCGCGCTGTCACACGCGCGCACGCGCCGAGCGGGATTGGGCGCGCATGATCGGCGCGTCGGTCAGTGCTGAATTGGGAACTCCGCGCTTGCGCCGGCGGCGCCGGCCGTTTCATCCAGCGGCGGCGGCGCGGCTATAACTTCATGAAGGTCTTGAACTGGGTGATCATCTTTTCCCACCAGGTCAGGTAATCGTCGATGTTCTCGGTGGTGCCGTGGCTGACGACGAGGTCCTGTTCGGCCCAAATGACCTTGCCGGGCTTAAAATAGACGCGTAGGTAGCGTTTGGTGGTGTTCCACTCGTTGATGCGGGCTTGGCTCGCACTGCTGTTGGTCCAGCCGGCGGCCCATAGCGTGATAGCCAGCGCGGCGGCAATGCTTGAATGTTTCATTGGAACGCTCCCCCTGAAAGTTATAAGCGCCGGTTTGCTAGGCCCGCGGCCCAACTATCGGTCGAAAACAGCCCGAAAATA
>DAIMKK010000396.1:0-1524 GCA_036721745.1 Pseudolabrys sp.
CGTCTTGCGCCTTCATTTCGGCGCCTCTTTCGGCAGCGTCACGGTCACCGGCTGGCCGACGCGGAATTTCTCCGGCTGGTCGGGCCGCGCCTCAATCAGGAACACGAGCTTGGCGCGCTCATCCAGGCTGTAGATCACCGGCGGTGTGTATTCCGCGCTGCGGGCGATGAAAGTCACCTTCGCGGTCAACCCTTTCTCGCAGCCGTCGCAGGAGACCGCGACGGTCTCGCCGTATTTGATGGCCGGCAACACCGGCTCCGGCGCGAAAAAGCGGAACTTGAGATTCTGCGGCGGCAGTAGCGCCATGACCGGCTTTCCTGCGGTCACGGTTTCGCCCGGCCGGAAATAAATTTGCTGGATGGTGCCGTCGGCAGGACTAAAGGCATTGCGGCGCGCCAGCCGGGTTTCCGACCAGGCCAAATTAGCCTTGGCCTGGCGCAACGCGGCTTCGGCGTCATCGAAGTTCTTTTGCGTGCCGGCCGCGGTCTTCAACAGTTCCTTGGCGCGATCGAAATTCTGCTGCGCATTGGTCACGGTGGTTTTTCTCACCACCAAGTCAGCCTTTTGCAGATCGTCGTCGACGGTGAACAACAAGTCGCCCTGCTTGACCTGATCGCCCTCGCGCACTTTCAAAGTTTCTACGCGGCCTTGCTCATCGGGGGAAACGAAAATCAGCTCGGCTTCGACCCAGCCTTGCAGCTGGCGCTCGTTGCCTTTGTCGCAAGCTGCGAGCGCGAGCCCTGCGAGCACCAGTGCCGGCAAGACGGCAAATTTCATTCTCATGGCGCTCTCCTCGGCGCGAACAACAGATCGACATGGGTCTTCATCATTTTGCGAACGTCGAGCGGCTCAAAACGTTCGAATAATCCGCTCCAGATGATGGCGACCAGTCCCGGCGCGGCCACGATCTGCGGGAACTCGGCCAAGGCCTCGGGCACCTCCCCGCGCGCGGCGGCGCGGCGCAGCAGCGCGCGCACCGCGGCGATGATGCGCGAGAGCACTTCGCGGTAATAGAATTCGGCGAGCTTGGGGAAGCGCCGCCCTTCCGAGATCATCAGACGGATGACGTCCTTGCGCCGCGTTTCGTAGACCTCGCGCACGAACAATTCGACGATCTGCTCGCTGAGAACGCTAATTGGAACTTCGGCCGCACCCAGCGCTTCGATCGTGCCGACCAGCGGCGTGAGCATGGCGCGGACCAGTTCCTGGAACAGGCTCTCCTTGTCGCGGAAGTAGAGATAGATCGTGCCTTTGGCGACGCCGGCGCGCTTGGCGACGTCGTCAAGCCGCGCCGCTTCGAAGCCGCGTGACGAGAATTCATCGAGCGCCGCGGAAAGGATCGTCTCACGGCGCGCGGCGCTGCGGGCCTGGCGCGCGGAGCCGCGCGGCTCCGGCCCGGCACGATGGGTCGCCCCGCGCCGGCGGCGCGGTGTTTTGCGGACTGATCGTTGGTGCGTTGTCGTCATCGGAACGCCAATAACTGACTGACTGGTCAGTCAGTATATTGACAGACAAGGCGCGATG
>DAIMKK010000396.1:1624-3214 GCA_036721745.1 Pseudolabrys sp.
ACAGGAGCGCAAGGCCTCGTTCTGACTGCCGCCGAGACGCGGGCCCTTGCCCCAGCCATGGGCGCCGCAGGGATTGGTGAAATCAACCGCGAAGGCGGCGCAGCCGCGCTTAGTGACGGTCACCACCCGGCAGGTATCGTTTTGGCATTTCGCCAACGCGCTTCTGCGAGCGTCGTCGACGGTGTGAAAATCGTACGCTTCACCGAACGCCCCGCAGGCGCCGATCGCAAGCGCGCCGGCCGCGCGCGCGGTATTGACCGCGACGAGCATCACTGTCGCGGTCGCGAGCAACAGCGTCGCGGCCACAACCGCGCGCAATGTCGGCGTGAAGCTATCCGTCATCACCCTTCCCTTACCCAGGCACGTCGCCAGATAAGGGCTGAGTCGCGGCGGCGATCAACGATTCGAGTCTTAAGCGCGTTCGATTTCTGCCTTGACGGCGGAAAACGACTCGGGCGTGTCCACGTCGGTGAGCGCCCCCTCGCCGGCGACCGGGACTTCGACGACCGCCTCGGTATAGCTACCGATCAGGTGGCGGGCGCCGATGTCGCCTGCGATTCCCATCAAGTCGTGGAAGAAGCGGCGCGACCACACCACCGGATTGCCGCGCCTTCCGTCGAACGTCGGCACCACCACCAGCGCGCCGCGTTCCGGATCGAAGGCGGCGATCAGCCTGTCGATCAGCTGGCTATCGACCTGCGGCATATCGCCGAGGCAGACGATGACGCCGTCGGCGTCCGCCGGTACGGCGGCAATGCCGGTCCTCAGCGAAGTGCCGAGACCCTCGGCATAATCGGGGTTATTCACAAAGTGAACGGGAAGCCCGGCGAGCGTCGTCTCGACGCGCTTGTGTTCGTGGCCGGTGACGACGATCACCGGCTTGGCGCGCGAGGCCAGCGCCTGCTCGGCGGCGATGCGCACCAGCGGCTTGCCGCCGATTTCAGCCAGCATCTTGTTGACCGCGCCCATGCGGGTGGAACGTCCGGCCGCCAGCACCACCGCGGCGATGCTTTGAGCTTTCTTTGGGCCTTTTTCGGGGGCCGGCTCGCTACGCGGCTGCGGCCGCGTCACGATCTCCATCAGCAAGCCGCCGACGCCCATGCCCGTGATGTCTTCGCGCGTCACCGGCAAGCCGGCCAGCATCCGCATCAGCACCCAGTCGAAGCCGTTTTCTTTCGGCGAGCGCGCACAACCGGGTGCGCCCACCACGGCGGCGCCGCGTAAGCGTCCGATCAGCATCAGATTGCCGGGATCGACCGGCATGCCGAAATGCTCGATCTCGCCGCCGACCGTCATCAATGGCCCGCGCCAGCGCGGCCTGATCATGCGGCACGCGGCGTTCGGCAACGATCGTCGCGCCGGCGGGCGCGATACGCGTCGCGGTGATCTTGAGGGTCTTCTCGACGACCTTGGGTGACAGGCCCGGCAGCAATGTCGATACAATGCCGATCTTGCGCACCTTATAGGGCGCGACGCGAATGACGGGCTTGGCTTTCGCCGCCTCGGCCACCGCCTTGTCGCGCGCGCTGCCTGCCACCGCGAACGGAATGATCTTCACGGTGGCGATCATCTCACCTTCCACTACCGGCT
>DAIMKK010000397.1:0-3211 GCA_036721745.1 Pseudolabrys sp.
CAAGCGCCGCTTGCGAGAGCCCTATTGGGAGCGGGCGGGAAGAAGGATTTAAGTTACGTCGTCCCGGCCAAGCGAAGCGCATCTTCCACCTCTCCCATTGGGAGAGGTCGGCGCGTTAGCGCCGGGTGGTTAAACCCTAACGAGAGGCCGTAACCCCTCACCCCAACCCTCTCCCAAAGAGAGAGGGGGCGCGCCTCCATTGCCGCACAGTCTCGCCTTTATCTTGGTCTTGCTTTAGCGCTGAAAAATTGCGACTCAAGGGATTGCCGGGCAGTTTCTGGAGCAGCCACCCATGTCGTCCCAGATCATGCCTTCCGACGCCGAACTGCGGTCCAATCGCGCCGACGAAGTCTTGGCGATGGAAGAAGACACCCGGCTGCGCAACGACATCCGGCTGCTCGGGCGCATCCTCGGCGACACCGTGCGCGATCAGGAAGGCGCCGACGTGTTCGACCTGGTCGAGCGCATCCGGCAGACCTCGATCCGGTTCCACCGCGATGATGACGAACCGGCGCGGCGCGAGCTCGAAATCATCCTCGACAGCATGTCGACCAGCCAAACCGTGCGCATCGTGCGCGCCTTCAGCTATTTTTCGCACCTCGCCAACATTGCCGAGGACCAGAACAATATCCGGCAGATGCGGGCGCGCTCTGCCGCCGGTGGAACGCCGCCCCCGGGTACGCTGGCGTTGACGCTTTCGCATGCGCGCGCGGCCGGCTTCAGCGCGGCCGAGCTGCGCCGCTTTTTCGAAACGGCGCTGGTCAGTCCGGTTCTGACGGCACATCCGACCGAAGTTCGCCGCAAGAGCACGATCGACCGGGAGATGGAGATCGCGGCGCTGCTGGATCGGCGCGAACGGGTCAAGCTTACGCCTGAGGAAACCGAGGCGAGCGACGAACAGTTGCGCCGCGCGGTGCTGACGCTGTGGCAGACCAATCTGTTGCGGCGTACCAAGCTCACCGTGCTCGACGAAGTCGCCAACGGCCTGTCCTTTTATGATTACACCTTCCTGCATGAGGTGCCGCGGGTGCATTGCGCGCTGGAGGATCGGTTGAACGAGGGCGACAGCGCCGCGCGGGGCGAACTGGCGTCTTTCTTGAGGATGGGAAGCTGGATCGGCGGCGATCGTGACGGCAACCCGTTCGTGACGGCGGAAGTGATGCGCGGAACACTCAAGATGCAGAGCAGCCGCGTGCTGCGCTTTTATCTCGAGGAACTGCACGCGCTCGGCGCCGAATTGTCGCTGGCGGCGCATCTGGCCGATGTCTCGAAGGATTTGCGTGCGCTCGCCGAGCGCTCGCCCGACACTTCGCCGCATCGAAAGGGCGAGCCCTACCGACTGGCGGTGTCCGGCATCTACGCGCGGCTCACCGCCGCCGCCGCGAGGCTGGATGTGGAAACCACCCGGCCGCCGGTCGGCGAAGCGGCTGCCTACGCCAATGTCGCGGAGTTCAAGGCCGATCTCGATATTCTCTATCGCTCGCTGGTATCGAACAATTCGCGCGTGATCGCACGCGGGCGGCTGCGGCTGTTGCGCCGGGCCGTGGATTGTTTCGGTTTTCACCTCGCCAGCCTCGATATCAGGCAAAACTCCGCGGTGCATGAACGCACGGTCGCAGAGCTGATCGACGCGGCGATGCCCGGGATGTCGTATCTGGCGTTGAACGAAGAGGCGCGAATTACGCTTCTCGCCAGCGAACTGCGCAACGCCCGTCCGCTGACGTCATCATTTGTAAAATACAGCGAGGAAACGGCAGACGAGCTGGCGGTTTTCCATGCGGCGGCCGAGGCCCATGCCCGGTTCGGCTCCGATGCGATCTCCCAATGCGTCATCTCCATGTGCAAGGGGATGTCCGACATGCTGGAAGTCGCGCTGCTCTTGAAGGAGGCCGGCCTCGTTCATCCCTCGGGCCGCTGCGCGATCAATATCGTGCCGCTGTTCGAGACCATCGAGGATTTGCAGGCGTCGAGCGGCATCATGGACCGGATGTTGTCGCTGCACGATTATCGCAAGCTCGTGGACAGCCGCGGCTCGGTCCAGGAAGTCATGCTGGGTTATTCCGACAGCAACAAGGATGGCGGCTTCGTCACCTCGGGCTGGGAACTCTACAAGGCCGAGATCGGCCTGATCGAGGTATTCGAACGCCATCACGTGCGGTTGCGGCTGTTTCATGGCCGCGGCGGCTCGGTCGGCCGCGGTGGCGGGCCGAGCTATGACGCGATTATCGCGCAGCCCGGCGGCGCGGTGAACGGCCAGATCCGCATCACCGAGCAGGGCGAGATCATCTCCAGCAAATATTCCAACGCCGAAGTCGGCCGCAGCAATCTGGAAATTCTCGCCGCGGCGACACTTGAAGCCAGCCTGCTGCAGCCCAAGCACAGCGCAGCGTCGGGCGAATACCTCAAAGCGATGGAGCAGTTGTCGGCGCTGGCCTTCAAGGCCTATCGCGGGCTGGTCTACGAAACCGAAGGGTTTGCCGACTACTTCTGGGCTTCCACCGTCATCACCGAAATCTCCACGCTGAACATCGGCAGCCGTCCGGCCTCGCGCAAGAAAACCCGCGAGATCGAAGACCTCCGCGCCATTCCCTGGGTGTTCAGCTGGGCGCAATGCCGGTTGATGCTGCCGGGCTGGTACGGTTTTGGCAGCGCAGTCGAGACATGGGTGGCGCAGAATCCCGACAAGGGCATGCCGTTCCTGAGGGAGCTCTACCGTGAGTGGCCGTTCTTCCGCACGCTGTTGTCGAACATGGACATGGTGCTGGCCAAGAGTTCGATTGCGATCGCCTCTCGCTATGCCGAACTGGTGCCGGACGCGGGCTTGCGCGAAAATATCTTCGGCCGCATCCGCCAAGAGTGGCACACCTCGATCGAAACGCTGTTGGATATCACGGGGCAGGAGCGGCTGCTGCAGGGCAACCCGCTGCTGGAACGCTCGATCCGCAACCGCTTCCCCTATCTCGATCCGCTCAACCACGTGCAGGTGGAACTCTTGAAGGAGCATCGCGCGCACAATCCCGATGAACAGGTGCTGCGCGGCATCCAGATCACCATCAACGGCATTTCGGCAGGATTGCGCAATAGCGGGTGAGGTAAGACGCCAATAGCGAATGGCGAATAGCGGACCCGTTCGCTATTCGCCACTCCCTGTTCGCCTAGGTCATGGCTTCATGGCGCCCTGCACACTCGTGTAGACTGCATAGAGCGATGT
>DAIMKK010000398.1:0-3206 GCA_036721745.1 Pseudolabrys sp.
AAAACGAATCGTGCATCCAGTTGCGCTGGATCAGTGCCGCCGCATAGGCCGCAAGACCGAACCAGGCGCCGTGGCCGAATGACACCAGGCCGGTATGCCCGACCAGAATGTTCAGCGCCATGCAGGCCATGGCGTAAACCACGACTTCGGCCGCCGAGGTCATGGTGAGGCCGAGCGCGAGCAGCACTGGGGGCAATACCAGCAGCCCGAACGCCGATATCAGCAGCGGAATTGGCAGGCGCTTCAACATTTCCGGGCGCCTCACTCGAACCGCATGATGCGTTCGCCGAACAGGCCGCGCGGCCGGAACAACAGCACCAGCAGCATCAGCAGATAGATCGCCGCGGTCGAGGCCGCGGAATAGCCGATGCCGACCATGACGCCCTTGACGAGGCCAACCAATAGCGCCGCGGCAACGACGCCCCAGAACGATCCGAGGCCGCCGATCACCACGACGACGAAAGCGGGGGTGATGATCTCCTGGCCCATCGCCGGATGGATGGAATAGATCGGCGCCAGCAGCACGCCGGCGAGGCCCGCAAGCCCGATGCCGAGCGCGGCCACCGCGGACATATAGGGCTGCAGCGAAATGCCGAGCGCGCCGACCATGTCCGGGTTCTGCACGCCGGCGCGCACCACGCGGCCGAATGAAGTCTTTTGCAGCAGAAACCACAGCCCGGCAATGCAGGTCGCGGCGATGCCGAGCAGGACGACGCGATAGAACGAATAGATGAAGCTGCCGATCGCGACCTGTCCGCGCAGCCAGGGCGGTATCGAATAGGACAATGGCGGCGCGCCGAAGATCATGCGCAACACCTGCTCCGCCACCATCGCCAATCCGAATGTCAGCAGCAAAGAGAGAATTGGATCGGAGCGGTAGAAGCGGCGGAACAGCGTGCGTTCGATGCCGCCGCCGAGCAACGCCACCGCCACCGGCGCCGCCACGAAGGCGCCGCCGAAGCCGAGATAGGGCGAGATCACCAGCGTGAGATAGGCGCCGATCGCATAGAACGCGCCATGCGCGAGATTGACGATGCCGCCGAGCGAGAAGATCAGCGACAGGCCAAGCGCGATCAGGAGATAGTAGACGCCGTCAAGCAGCCCGTTGAGGATTTGCTGCGCTAACAACATGGCGGACATGGCTTGGACCACAACCAAGGGATAAAGGGGCTTGAAATCGTCATTGCGAGCCAACGGGTCGGCGCAAAGCGCCGCCCGATGACAAGCTCCGCTAAGCAATCCACAGCAAGAATACAAGCGCCATGGATTGCTTCGTCGCTTCGCTCCTCGCAATGACGAGAATATCGGCGGCGCTTGGCGTCGGCCGATCAGCTCGGGAACGTGCAGCTGTTCTCTTCCTTGGTGGCGGCGATCACTTCGAGGTCTTCATTGGGACCCGGGACCGCCGGGCTCGATGTGAAGATGTCCCACTGATTCTTGATCTTGTCGGCGGGGAGTGCGGTGACCGCATACATCTCATGCATCAATTGATGGTCGGAGCCGCGGAAGTAGCCTTGCCGCGTCTTGAGCAGGTCGAACTTCGCGCCCTTCTCGAAGTGCTCGATGATCTTGGGCGACTCCACCGATTTGAGCTCATTGACGGTCTGCGCCACGATCTTCATGGAGATGTAATCGCCCCAGGCCTGGTTTTCCGGCGGCTTGGAATATTTCTTGGAAAACGCCGCCACGAACGTCTTGCTGCCGGGCGTCTCGATCAGATGATGCCAGACCACCGGCCAGGTGCCGACGAAGTTGCCTTTGCCCGCGGCCCAGGCCAAGGCGGTGTCGAAGCCGAAACCGCCGACCGGGAAGGTCAGGCCGAACTCGGCATATTGCTTGAGGAAGTTGGTGATCTGGTTGCCCGCGAGATTGATCACGACCATGTCCGGCTTGGCCTCGCGGATTTTCAGCAAGTAAGCGGAGAAATCGGTGGCGTCGGTCGGCACCAGATCGTCGCCGGCGAAATTGCCGCCATTGGCTTCCATGAAACGCTTGGAGACCTTGAGCAGGTCATGGCCGAACGCGTAGTCCGCCGTCAGCGAGTACCACTTCTTGCCCTTGACGAGGCCATCGCGCAGGAACGAGCGGCCGACGGTTTTGACATACATCGAATTCTGCGACTCGACGTGGAACATGTAGCGCTGGCAGTCCTTGCCGCGCAGCGCGTCCGAATTGCCGCCGGTGTTGATGTACAAGATCTTGTTGCGGGAGGCGACCTGCGCAATCGTCAGGCACGAGGCGGAAGAAATCTCGCCGATGATGCAGGCCACCTTGTCGCGCTCGATCATGCGCTCGGCCTTGGTCGAGGCGGTCTGCGGGTTGACGGAGTCTTCCTTGAGCAATTCGACCTTGCGTCCCATCATGCCGCCCGCGGCATTGATCTCTTCGACCGCGAGATCGGCCGCCATCACGGCGTATTCGCCGAGCGGTCCGAGAAAGCCGGTGCGCGGCGTCAGGTGACCGATCTTGATGACGTCGGCGGTCTGCGCGCGCAAAATCGCCGGCGCGGAGATTCCCGACACCAGCGCGATGCCGCCGGCGGTCTTCAACAGGCGGCGGCGCGTGAATTGACTATTGTTGGACATCAGCCTTGGTCTCCCTGATACGGCCGCACGAAGCAGCTGTTTTCCTCTACCGGCCAGCGCCGCGCAGTTCTCCTGAGAAGCGCGTTGTCTCGCTTGCCGTGAACTGTGATCACAGTTAGAGTTGCAAAAGACCGGGCCGTTGTCGAGTCCCCTCTCGCAATTGTCCGGCTGCATGGGAGCCTGGCGTTGAATTTGCCTGTCGCGCTCAACCTGGTGGAGCCGCTGGACCGTCAGACGCTGGGTGAGCGCGCCTACGCGAAACTGGCGGATTTGCTGATTTCCCGCCGGACCGCGCGGTGCGCGTGCCGCTGATGTCGGCGGCGCAATTTCGCGATCTCACCAAAGTGCGCATCGCCATCGAGGGCCACGCCGCGGCGCAAGCAGCCGAGCTCCGTGACAACAGTGACCTTGCGTCGATCGCGAGCGCGGAACAAGCGATGCGGGCGGAGAGCGAGGCATCGACGCCCGACCTGCCGCGCGCGGTCGAACTCAACAAGAGCTTCCACTTTGCGGTCTATGAAGCGGCGCACTCGCCGATCCTGGTGGAGATCATCCGCGCGCTCTGGCTGAAAGCAGGTCCCGTGATCAATCTCGATCTGCGCGCCAATCCGCAACGGCTGG
>DAIMKK010000399.1:0-3205 GCA_036721745.1 Pseudolabrys sp.
TGGGCTACCTGCGCAAGCGCTTCGAGACCTTGACCGGGCCGGTAAAAAACAAAGGCGACGTGAAATAGCCGCGCGCCTCCAGAAGTCCGCCGCGTCTACCTTGGCTGCATGACAGCCATACCGCACCGCACAATTTTACCCACGTGTTACGCGGGATTGTGTTATTATTTTCTCGTTCGTTCGATTCGTCACAACCGATCACAAGGTTGGGCGCAAGGAAGTTGCCGTTACCGGAAAACGAGTGACGGCAGACCGCTACGGGAGAAGGAGGAGCAGAGAAGAAACCTTGAGTTACGCCGCGCCGGGCCACTTCGAGGAGGCCACCGATGTCGCGAAACTTGGTACGCTCACTGCTCGTGCTCGTTCTGTCCGTGTTTAGCTTTGCCGCGCTCGCCCACGACGTTTGGATCAGCCGCGGCGCTTACAAGAATCCCGCCGGCGAATGGTGCTGCGGCGCCGAGGACTGCGGCGTGGTATCGCGCGACGCCGTGAAAGCCGGTGTCGGCGGCTATTCGCTGCGCGGTCCGGTCACCTATGGCATGGGCGTGACCGGCAACGAAGCGGACGGGCCGACACGCCAGGAAAACGTCAACGAAGTCGTGCCTTACAGCCAGTCGCTGCCCTCGCCCGACGGCGCCTATTGGCGCTGCAAACGATCGGACGGCACGCCGCGCTGCTTCTTTGCACCGCCGCCGGGAAGCTGACGGCACGGCCGGACGGTCATGCGTTTACACCCGCGGCAGCGGGCGTCCGCCGGTTTCGCGCGACGGAACTTTCACCCAGGCCTCGCCGTCGAGTACGGCCTCGCCATCGACCGAGCACGTGCAGGCGAGCCGCGCGCGAAATTTTTTCGGCAGCAATTCCACCACCGCAACACTGACCTCGACGGTGTCGCCGATCTTCACCGGCGCGCGGAAATTCAATGTCTGCGAGATATAGACCGCGCCGGGACCGGGCAGCCTGGTGCCGAGCACGGCCGAAATTAAGCTCGCGGTATAAAGCCCGTGCGCGATGCGCGTGCCGAACGGCGTCTTGGCGGCAAAATGCTCGGACAAATGAATCGGATTGCGGTCGCCGGTCACCTCGGCGAAGCCGACCACATCGGATGACGCCACGGTTTTAGCGAACCGCTCGGTCATGCCGACCGAGAGATCTTCGAAATACAGCGTGCGCAAGGTCAGCATCGTCACGCGCTCGTGGAAAGCAGCGGCCGGCACACCGCCCATAACAAGCCGATCAGCAGCACATTGATCAGCGCCAATACCGTCAATACGCCGATGGTCGCGTCGACTCCACTGGCTTCGATGAGCAGCGCGCCGGCCGATGGCGCCAGCGCCTGCACGATCAGGCTCGGGAACGCCAGCTTGCCCATCAGGCGCGGAAATCGAATGGGCCCAAACAGCGCCAGCGGCAGCGTGCCGCGACCGATCCAGGAAATGCCGTAGCCGGCGCCGTAGAGCACGATCACCAGCAGAAGGATCGGAAATCGCCCGGCCAGCAGCAGCAGGCCGAGCGCCATCAGCGTGCAGGAGCCGATCATGGTCCAGATCGGGTGGTAGCGGGCCCCGAAAAGCCGCTCCACCACGCGGGCGCCGACCTGCGCCGGGCCGAACAAAGTGCCGAGGCTCACGGCCAGCGCGAAGTCCACGCCCCTCGCTTGCAGAAAGATCAGCAGATGCACGACCACGATCGAGCCGATTCCGGCGGCGAGCGAGAGCACAAGCGCCAACAACGAGAAGATCAAGGTTTCGTTGGGAATCCGTGCGGGCGATGCGGCTTGCAGCGCGTCCACCGGCGCCGGGCTTGTGGCGGCAGCCTTGGGCGCTGGGCGGATGACCGACATCACCAGCGGCAAAGCCAGGAGCAAATGCAGTGCCGCATAGACGAAGCACGCATTGCGCCAGCCGATGTGCTCGATCATGAAGGCGCTGAGCGGCCAGCAGACCGTGCTGGCGAAGCCGCCGAACAGTGTGAGATTGGTGATCGGCCCGCGCGCCGCGCTGCCATACATGCGGCCGAGCGCGGCAAATACCGCATCATAGAGCCCGGTGCCCATGCCGATGCCGAGCAGCACCCAGGACAGCAGATAGACCGGTAGCGCCAGCGCGAGACCAATGCCGGCCAAGCCCGCCGCATAGAAAATAGAGCTGGCAAAAAGAACCGGTCGCCCGCCGTGAACGTCGATCACGCGGCCGACCTGCGGCGAAATCAGCCCGGCGACCAGCAGTCCGATCGAGGTGCCCCCGACCACCCAGCCGAGCGACCAGCCGGTGTCTTTGACGATGGGCTCGGCGAACACCGCTGGGATATAGAACGAGGTGCCCCAGGCCAGGATCTGCGCAATGCCCAGCGCGGTGATGACGACGCGGCGGTCGAGCGGGCGCGCCTCTGCTTCCAACGACAAAAGCGTGTCCCTACTTCGCCGGCTCCATGCCCTTGGACTTGAGCACGGCAGCCGCGTCAGGGCCTGACAAATACTCAATCAGCTCTTTGACCGCGTCCTTGTCTTTCGCCGACGCGCTCAAGCCCGCCGCATAGGTGGTGGTGTTCTGGATTTCCTTCGGCAGCGGCCCGACCAAGGCCGCGCCTTTCACCGGCACGATCTCGCTAATCTGATGGATGCTGAGCTCGGCTTCGCCGCTGACGATGAGATCGGCGACGTGGCCGCCCTGCTTGAGCTTGGCTTTCGGCTTGATCTGGTCGGCGATGCCGAGCTTCACCAACAACTTGTCGACATAGATGCCGCTCGAGCCGCCGCTCGCCGGATCGATATAGGCGACCGTCTTGGCGGCCAGCAGCGCCTGCTTGAACTTGTCGACCGTGCCGATGTCGGGCTTGGGCGCGCCCTCTTTCACCACCACGCCGACGCCGACGCTGGCGAGATTGACGTGGCTGCCAGCGACAAGCTTACCGCTCGCGATCATCTCGTCGACCACGGCCGGAGTAATCACCAGAAGGTCGAAGGCTTCGCCACCTTCGATGTGTTTCTTCAGTTGGCCGGTGGTGCCGTTGTCCACGACGACCTTGTGGCCGGTCTGCTTTTCGAAATCGGGTACCAGTGCCAGCACGACTTGCTTATAGGCCCCGGCCGTCAGCACCTTGATCTCGGATGAGTTGGCAGGCGGCACGGCGGCAAGCGCCAGCAAACCTGCGACGGTTGCGCTGAGCAGATGGATTTTCATGATTTTCCTCCCCGGTGGGGCCG
>DAIMKK010000400.1:0-3204 GCA_036721745.1 Pseudolabrys sp.
GAAATCTCGTCGGCCACGACGATGCGCATTACGTCGTTTTCCCACAGCCGGCCGGCTTCCATCTTGAAGTCAACCAGGCGGATACCGACGCCGAGGAACAGGCCGGAGAGGAAGTCGTTGACGCGGATGGCCAGCGCCATGATGTCGTCGATTTCCTGCGGGGAAGCCCAGCCGAAGGCGGTGATGTGCTCTTCCGATACCATCGGATCGTTGAGCGCGTCGTTCTTGTAGTAAAACTCGATGATCGAGCGCGGCAGCTGGGTACCCTCGTCGATGCCGAGCCGGGTCGCCAGCGAGCCGGCGGCGACATTGCGCACCACCACCTCGAGCGGGATGATCTCCACCTCGCGGATCAACTGCTCGCGCATGTTGAGCCGGCGGATGAAATGGGTGGGAACCCCGATATCGTTGAGGTGCTGGAAGACGTATTCGGAGATCCGATTGTTGAGCACGCCTTTGCCCTCGATCACCTCGTGTTTCTTGGCGTTGAAGGCAGTCGCGTCATCCTTGAAGTGCTGAATCAGCGTGCCCGGCTCGGGGCCTTCATAGAGGATCTTCGCCTTGCCCTCATAAATGCGGCGGCGGCGACTCATCGGGGTGTACCGTGGGTTTTGAAAGTCCATCGGATGCCGTGGCTCCTATTCGTGACGTCTCGAGATCCGCGGCGGCGGGACCGGACAATTGCAAATGCGCTAAAACGATCCGGGCACAAGGTCAAGCTAGCCGATCGCTCGGGCTAGCACAATCGCGGGCGCAAGTCGTTTTCCACTTAGCAATTCCGCGTCAACAACACTGCCGCATGTTGCCTTGACGCTGCCACAGCGATATGCAAGGCGGCAGGTGGCTACCTGTGTGTACCAACGAGGGCGGCATGACCACGACATTCGACAAGCGCGAGGATGGCTTCGAGAAGAAGTTCGCGCACGACGAGGAACTCCGCTTCAAGGCGAGCGCGCGGCGCAACAAGCTGCTCGGGATGTGGGCGGCCGAGAAGATGGGCCTCACCGGCGCGCAAGCGGAGGTCTACGCCAAGGAAGTCGTGATGGCCGATTTCGAGGAAGCCGGCGACCACGACGTATTTAGGAAAATTCGCAAGGACTTAGACGGCAAGAAGGTTGCCGTCTCCGACCAGGACATCAAAGCCGCCATGGACGAGCTGATGGCGCAGGCGATCGCTCAGATCAAGGCGAGCGGCTGAGGTGACCGCTTTTTCCCTCGCCCGGCGCCTGCGGGCCGGCCAAACCGTTTATTGTGGCTGGTGCGCGCTTGGCTCGCCGATCGTCGCCGAGACGGTCGCGCGCGAAGGTTTTTCCGCCGTCAACATCGACCAGCAGCACGGTCTATGGGACTTCGCCGGGGTCGTCACCGCGATCGGAGCGATCTGTCATGCCGGCGCGAGCCCGGTCGTGCGGGTGCCGCTCGGCGATTTCGCGTCCGCAAGCCGGGCGCTCGATTGCGGAGCCGAAGCGATCATTGCTCCGATGATCAATAATGAGCGCGACGCAAAGGCCTTCGTGGCGGCAGCGAAATACCCGCCGCTCGGAGAGCGCAGCTGGGGTCCTATCCGCGCCATGCCGCTGCAAGGCCGCACCAGCCCGGTGGACTATCTGCGTGAGGCCAACGAAGGCACGCTGACGCTCGCCATGATCGAGACGCCGGCAGCCCTCACCAATATGGACGCCATTGCCGCTACCCCCGGTATCGATGCGCTGTTCATCGGCCCTTACGATCTGTCGACCGCCTTGAGCGGCGGTAAAGCGCAGGACGTGCAAGCTCCGGAAGTCGAGCGCGCTATCGACCAGATTTGCGCGGCGGCCAAGAAGGCCGGCAAGATACCCGGCATCTACTGCCGCGACGCCGAGCGCGGTTTGGCCATGGTCAAGCGCGGATTCCGTTTTATTGCCGTCGGCAGCGACTACGGCTTTCTACGCGAGGGTCTTGCACCGCACACGAAGGCGTTAAAGGGTTGAAATTGCCAGCTCATTGAGAACGTCCGCCACGTCGCGCTCCGCCTCCGCCGCCTTCACCTCGACCACCCGATAATCGTGCGCTTCCAGCCACACGCGCTTCTCAGCGCGCAGCGCTGCGGCGGCGTCATCCTCCGCCGCCGGCTTGAGATCGATGACGCATTTGAGCGGAAACGAGACGAAATCGGCGATGTGCGGGCCGATCGGCACCTGCCGCTTGAAGCCGCGGCCGGCGAAACGGCGGTCGTTGACCAGCGCCTGCCACAACACGCGCTCGGCGTCGGTCGGATTGCGCCGCAGCAGCCGCGGCAGTCCGCGCAACGGCGTGCGCTCGGACGGCGCGCGGCCGGCGCCGTGTTCGGCCAAGAGATCTCGCAGCTTTTGCGCGCCGGCGCCGTCGAGCACACCGCCGCGCGCGGGCCCTTTGCGGCCCTGCGCGAGCGCGGTGATCACCCCGTGTAGGGTGCGCACGTCTTGTTGCGAGGGCGCCATGCGCTGGAAAATATTGCGCAGGTTGACGCCCATGGTGCCGCGCTTTTCCTCTGGCCGGAAAAATTCGACCTTGTCGAGTTCGCGCTCCAAGTCGGCAAAGAACGCGTCGAGCTGCTGCTTGGCGGCCGGCGGCGATTTCTGCGGGGCCACGAACGGCAGATCGCCGCCCGCCAGCTTGAACCATTCGTAGCCGACGATCACCACGGCTTGCGCCAAATTGAGCGAGGCGAAGGCCGGGTTGACCGGCAGCGTGAGGATGCGGTCGGCGCGTGCGACCTCATGGTTCTCCAGCCCGTTGCGCTCGCGTCCGAACACGATGGCGACGTTTTCGCCCGCCGCCACCCGCGGCGCCGCCTCAGCCGCCGCTTCTGCCGCCCCGATCACGGGCTTGGCCTGGTCGTGGTTGCGCGCGGTCGCGGCTAATACAAAAGTGCAATCGCCGATCGCGTCGGCCAGGCTGTCATAAAGCTGCGCGCCGTCGAGCACGCGGTCGGCGCCCGCGGCCATGACGCGCGCCTTCTCGTTCGGCCAGCCTTGCACCGGCTTGACCAGGCGCAGCCGCGACAAGCCGAAATTCGCCATGGCGCGCGCTGCCGCGCCGATGTTTTCGCCCATCTGCGGCTCGACCAGGACGACGATCGGCGCCGGCTGCTCGATCCAGCGTTTGGTCTTGTCGGTGCCGGCGCCCGGCATCAAATCCCTCCGTGCGGGCGGTATTGCTACCCTACCTTAGATCATTACTCGT
>DAIMKK010000401.1:0-3204 GCA_036721745.1 Pseudolabrys sp.
GAGTTTCTGCTCCTGCTGCCGGCGCTGTTCGGCGGTGGCATGTTCCAGCGCCTCGCGGGTCGCGGTCATGCTGGCGTCGCGCTCGATCGCCTTGTTGTAGTCGGCGATCGCCTTGGCGCTCTGACCCTGCTGTTCGTAGGCGAAGCCGCGCTGGTAATAGGCTTGCGCGTTCTTGGGGTCGATCTGGATCGCGCGATCGAGATCGTCGATGGCCTTGGCAAAGCTGTTGGTCCGGATCAGCGCCGCGGCGCGGGCGCGCAGCGCCATAGCATTTTTCGGCTCACGGCTGATCGCGGCATCGTAGTCGGCGATGGCGGCAACCGTTTCGCCTTTGGCCTGTTTGATTTGCGCGCGTTCAAGCAGGCTCGCCGTGTCGACCGGATCGCGCGACAGCGCCGCATTCAGGTCCGCGAGCGCCAGACCGGTATCGCCCTTGGCCTGGTAGATCGTGGCACGCGCGCGATAGGGCCCAGCGCCGGTTGCGCCAATAGAGATGGCGCGGTTCAGATCGGCAATCGCATGGCCGCTGTCGGATTTCGCCAGATAGATCTGGCCGCGCTCGCCATAGGCCAGAGCGTTCTTGGGGTCGGCTTTGATCGCCCGGTCGAGGTCGGCCAGCGCGCGGTCATACTGCTTCTTGCGGGCGAAGACTGCGCCGCGCAACGCGAAGGCCGCTGGATTGTTGGCGTCGAGCTTGATGAGGGCATCGACATCATGCAGCACGCCTTCAATGTCGCCGTCTTGCAGCCGCAGCGTGCCGCGCAAATTCAGATAATCGGCCTGCGAGGAGATTTTGATCGCGCGGTTGATGTCGGACATTGCCTGCTTGCGGTCGCCTTTCTGATCATAGGCGTGTGCCCGCAAGGCATAAGTCGCGGCGCGCTTCTGATCGGCGGCGATGGCGCGGTCGTAGACTGCGATGGCTTTGGCGAAATCGTCTTTCATCGTCCAGATCGCGGCCTGCGCGGTATAAGCGCCGATGTCTTTCGGATCGAGCCGCTCTGCTTCCGCGTAATCGGCGAGTGCGCGCTCAAAATCGCCGCTGTCCTGCCGAGCGTGCCCGCGCAGCAAGTAATTCGCCGCACTCGGCTCTATCTGCAAGGCGCGATCGAAGTCGGCGAGCGCGCGAGCGTAATCGCGCTGGCGCAGATAGAGCTGGCCACGGCCGCCATAAAGTCGGGCGCCGCCGGCGCCGAGGCTGATCGCCTTTTGATAATCCTCCAGCGCGCCGTCCACATAGCCGAGGTCGCGCCGTACGGTGGCGCGGTTGACGTAAGGCGACGGCGAATTGGGATCGAGCTTGATGGCGGTGTCGTAGTCGGCCATCGCCTGACCGTAATTGCCGCGCGCATACCAGGCATTGCCGCGGTTCTGGTAGGCCGGCGCGAAATCGGGCGCGAGCGCGATCGCCTGATTGAGGTCGGCAATAGCGTGGGCTATGTCGCCGCGATCGAGATAAGCCAGCCCGCGCAGTTCATAGGCGATGCCTTCCTGCTTGCCGTGCAGGCGTCCAGAACTGAGCATGCTGGAGCATGCCGCGATGCGTTTGTCGGCCAGGCTTTCGGTCTGTGTGGCGCACATTTGCGCGTCGTGCGATTGCGCTTGGGCGGGACCGGCAAATGATAAAGCGACAGCCATCGCCGCGAGCGAAACGGCTCCGAGCAGCCGTGCTGGCTGGGTCCCACGCATAAACTTTACCCCTACGCCTAAGCTTCCCACGCGCTGAAAATACGAGATGGACCAACGACTTGTCTAAGATTTAGGCCATAAATCATTAATTTGTAGCGAATATGCGGCCTTAGCCGATCCGCTGGTCGGACGTCTCGGTCGGGGCAGGAACCCGATTCGCCATTTCCGCGCCGGCGTCGGGCGAAAGCCGTACGAATATCAATGCGGACAGGGCCGAGATCGCCGCTATGGCCAGGAAGGCGGGCGGAAAATCGCTCGCTTGCAGCGGGCCGTTGCCCTTGAATTGAACCGTGAGTTCCACCACCAGCGCCCCGAGCGCCACCCCGGTCGAGACCGCCAATTGCTGGGCGACGCTGACCAGCGCCGTCGCCCGGCTGACGCGGGCCGGCTCCACGTCGGCATAGGCGATGGTGTTGATGCTGGTGAATTGCAGCGAGCGGAAGAAGCCGCCGACCAGCAGCAGCACCACCATGATCGCCACCGGCGTAGTCTGCGTGAAGCCGGCGCAGACGGCGAGGAACGCCGCGCTGATCAGCGCATTGGTCACCAGGATGGTTCGGAAGCCGAACCGGCGCAGGATCGTCGCGGTCGCCCACTTCATGCCCATGGCGCCGAGTGCCGTCGCAAAAGTGACCATGCCGGACTGAAACGGCGACATGCCAAAGCCGACCTGCAGCATCAGCGGCAACAGGAACGGCAGCGCACCCAAACCGAGCCGGAAGATGAAGCCGCCGGTCACGCTGGCAAAGAAAGTCGGTAACCGGAACAGCGTGAGGTCGAGCGCTGGGTTAGCGGTGTGGCGCGCGTGCACCAGGTAGGCGGCGATGAAGAAGATGCCGCCGACGACCAGCGCCGCCACCACGGTCCAGGGCAGGAAATTCAGCCCTAAGACCGACAGTCCGAAGGCGACGCCGGCAATCCCGAGACCGGCCAGGACCATGCCGATGATGTCGAAGCGCTCACGCTGACCGGCGCGCAGGTCGTCGATGTAGCGGGTGGCGAGGACGATGCCGAGGAGGCCGATCGGCACGTTGATGATGAAGATCCAGTGCCAGGTCGCGTAGGTGGTGATGAAGCCGCCGACCGGCGGCCCGAGCACCGGTCCGATCAGTGCCGGCGTGGTCACCCAGGCCATGGCGGCCACCAGTTCGCGCCGGCTGATGCTGCGTACCAGCACCATGCGCCCGACCGGCGTCATCATCGCCCCGCCTATGCCCTGCACGATGCGGGCGATGACGAAATCGGTGAGCGAACTCGACAACGCGCAGCCGATCGAGCCGAGCACGAACACCGCGATCGCCGCGCGGAACACCGTGCGTGCGCCGAAGCGGTCGGCGGTCCAGCCGCTGGCCGGGATGAAGATCGCGAGCGAGAGCAAATAGGAGGTGATCGCGAGTTTGAGCGCCAGCGGATTGGTGCCGATATCGGTCGCGATCGCCGGCAGCGCGGTGGCGATCACAGTCGAATCCATGTTTTCCATGAACAAGGCGACCGCGATGATCAGCGGAACGATGC
>DAIMKK010000402.1:0-3200 GCA_036721745.1 Pseudolabrys sp.
CCCCGATCATGATCGGCACGAACCAGTTGCCGAAGCCGCCGATCATCGCCGGCATCACCATGAAGAAGATCATGATCAGGCCGTGCGCGGTGGCGAATACGTTGTATTCGTGCGGGGTCGGGAAGAATTGCAGACCGGGGTTTTGCAATTCGAGGCGGATGGCGATCGACAGCAGGCCGCCGATCACGCCGGCGACCAGCGCGAAGGTCAGGTACATGGTGCCGATGTCTTTGTGGTTGGTCGAATAGACGAACCGACGCCACCCAGTCGGATGGGGGTGCGCGTCGTGGGCGTCGTGTGCAGCCGCGTTGCTAGCCATCGTTATTGTCCTTCGACCCTTGTCGTTCGCATTATATTCGTATTTTTATATGTGTCACTTCGCCTTGTCGGCCGCGGCAACCGCATTGGGCGGAGCAACATTATCGTCGGCATATTTCTTCTTCGCCTGCTCGAGCCAGGCCGTGTATTCCTTCTCGCTCACGACGTGCACGGCAATCGGCATGAACGCATGATCGCGGCCGCAAAGCTGCGAGCATTGTCCGTAGTACATGCCTTCCCGTTCCGCCTTGAACCAGGTCTCGTTGATGCGGCCGGGGATGGCGTCGATCTTGATGCCGAATGACGGCACCGAGAACGAGTGGATGACGTCGGCGCCAATGACCAGCACCTTCACCACTTTGTTGACCGGCACGACCATTTCGTTGTCGACCGACAGCAAACGCAGTTGACCGGGCTTGATGTCCTTGTCCTGCACCATCAGCGAGTCGAACTCGAACTTCGAATCCGGATAGCTGTAGCTCCAGAACCACTGCTTGCCGGTGACTTTCACGGTCAGGTCGGCGGCCGGGACTTTGAGCTGGTAAAACAGCAGGCGGAACGACGGCACCGCGACCGTCACCAGGATCAGAACCGGCACGACCGTCCAGATGATCTCGATGAATGTGTTATGCGTGGTGCGCGACGGCACCGGGTTGGACCGCGAGTTGAATTTCACCATCACGACCAACAGCAGGACCAGCACGAACAGCGCGATCGCGGCGATCAGCCAAAGTAGAAAGTTGTGGAACCAGACGATGTCGTCCATGACCGGCGAGGCCGACGTCTGCAGCCCGAGTTGCCAGGGCGTGGGCTGGCCAAGGCCGGCCCATGCGACGCCACCGGCGGCCATAACGGTCACGCCCGTGACCACGAAAGCGATCAACCGCTTAAGCACCAGCATTGTTCTTTGCGCTCCCTCGACGAGAAATCCGGCCCTGGATAGAGGCCCCTTTTTGCCGCCCACCGCAGGCAAGATGTCGGCTCGGCCCCGCTGAGCACAGCGTTTTGCCACGGGCGCGGCAGGTTTTGCGGTGCGGCGGGACGGGGGAAAATCCCCGCCTCTCAAACCACAATTCGAGCACTACCGCAATGCGCCTTATCGTCCGTTCAATACGACAAATGGCTTGCCCGCAAGGGGAATGCGGATGCCGTATTTACGCCACGTCCAGGCGGCTTGGATGGCCCCGCCTCGGACGTTGCCGGCCGGCGGTCGTTTGCTTGACAGGACCAGCCGGGCATGAACCAACGGGAACGAATAAAATGCTTGCCGGGGAGCGATTCGCCTGCATTCAGGCGAGCGGGAAGGCGTGCGCCAAGGGATTGAACGATGGGCATTTTCGGGCATGTAAGGTGCGCGTTTCGAGGCCGCGCATGGCTTGCGGCGATGGCGCTGGCCGTGGCGCTGGCGGCCGTGTCGCCGGAACGGGCGGCCGCCCAGGGCGCCGTCAAGTCGGTGCATAAAGACTGGCAGATCCGCTGCGATACGCCGCCCGGCGCCAAGAGCGAACAATGCGCCCTGATTCAGAGCGTCACCGCGGAAGACCGCGCCAATGTCGGTCTCACGGTGATCGTGCTCAAGACCGCCGACCTGAAAAGCCGGCTGATGCGGGTGGTAGCGCCGCTCGGCGTGCTGCTGCCGTCGGGCTTGGGGCTCAAGATCGACAATGCCGATATCGGCCGCGCCGGCTTCGTGCGCTGCCTGCCCAATGGCTGCATCGCCGAGGTGGTCATGGACGATGCGCTGATCGCCAAGCTGCGCACCGGCAAGTCGGCGACTTTCATTATCTTCCAGACGCCGGAGGAAGGCATCGGCTTTCCGATAAGCCTCGCCGGCTTCGGTGAAGGCTATGATAAGCTGCCGTAAGCACAATCGATTCGGCCTCGGCCACAAATGCTTCTCGTCAAAACCTATCTCGATAAAAGTCCCATCCATGGAATTGGTGTCTTTGCCGGAGAAACGATCCGCAAGGACCAGAAAATTTGGCGTTTCGTCTACGGCTTTGATCGCTTCTATACGCGCAAGCGACTGGCCAAATTGCCCAAGCCCGCGCGCGATTTCATCAAGCTGCACGGCTATCAGTGGAAAAACGAAATCCTGTTATCGATGGACTACGATACTTTCATGAACCATTCGGAAGATCCCAACACATATTACAAGAACGGCTACGTCATCGCCCGCCGTGCCATCCGCAAGGGCAGCGAAATTACCAACGACTATCGGGCCTTCGAAGCAGCGTTTTGCGCGGCGTTTTTGAAGAAGAAATAGCGTCGGCCAATCAGCGGATGTCCAAGACCAGCTTGCCGTGGAGGTGGCGCGCTTCGCTGACCACGTGCGCTTTCGCCGCGTCGGCGAGCTTGTAGTGATGAATCGTCGGTGGCTTGACCGCGCCGGCTGCGAGTAGCGCCAGCAATCGCTCGAGATGCGCGCGATCGCGTATGACTTCGGGACGCAGCGTTTCGAATCCGGCGGGCGGCTGGAAGCCTTCCGGCGCCGGCGCGATCCACACCAGTTTGCCGCCGGGCTTGAGCACGGCGTAGCAGCCGGCGCGGACGCCGCCGCCGACGGTGTCGAACACCACGTCGCAGATCGGACCGATTTTGGTGAAATCCTCTGCATTGTAGTCGATCACGCGGTCGGCGCCGAGGCCGCGCACATAGGCGTGATTGCCGGCGCTGGCGGTGGTGATCACCGTGGCGCCCAGATGCTTGGCGAGTTGCACGGCAAATCCGGCGACGCCGCCCGAGCCGCCCTGGATCAGGATGGTCTGACCCGTTTTGAGATGCGCGGTATCTTCAATAGCCGTGAGCGCGGTGAGGCTGATAAGCCCGAGCGCCGCGGCGTCGACATGGCTGAGCGAAGCGGGCTTCTTGGCGACAAGCGC
>DAIMKK010000403.1:0-3188 GCA_036721745.1 Pseudolabrys sp.
AGGGGCTGGGCTTCAAGCAGCTGATGCAGACCTTCGAATCGGCGCGCATTCAGACGGCGGCGCGAGCAATTGGCGTGGCGCAGGCGGCGATGGAGCAGGCACTCGGCTATGCGCAAGCCCGTGTGCAGTTCGGCGTTCCGATCGTCAGCTTTCCGCGCGTTGCCGACAAGCTTGCCATGATGGCGGCGGAAATCATGACCGCGCGCCAGCTTACTTATTTCGCGGCGCGCGAAAAAGATTCCGGTCGCCGCTGCGATTTGGAAGCCGGCATGGCCAAGCTGTTGGCCGCGCGCATCGCCTGGGCCAATGCCGACAATGCGGTGCAGATCCACGGCGGCAACGGCTTCGCGCTGGAATTCCCAATCTCGCGCATCCTGTGCGACGCCCGCATTCTGAATATTTTCGAGGGCGCCGCCGAAATTCAGGCGCAGGTCATCGCGCGGCGGCTGCTCGACGGGACGAATTGACGCAGGCCTTTCGCAACGAAATAGCGGGCTTAAGCGTTTGATCCAGAACAAGGCGCGCCCGTCGCGATTGTTCTAGCCTTATACTTTGTTCAGGAGGTCCGCATGTCCGAATTATTAATCCACCGTGACGAATGGGTTGTGGTCTGCGACGGCGCCAAGGCGTTGGTGCTGCAGAATGCCGGCGACGCCAAATTTCCTAATCTCAAGATGCGGGAGGTCTATGAGCAAAAGGACCTGCCGACGCACCTGCTGGGCGCCGATAAACCCGGCCGTACTCATAGTTCTGCCGGTTCTGGCAGCAGTTCGGTTACGCAAACCGATTGGCATAATCAGGCCGAACAGGCATTCCTGACCCAACTTGCCGAAAAGCTCGATGCCGCGGTTGCCGCCGGCAAGACGAAATCGATCATATTGGCTGCATCGCCGCGCGCGCTCGGCATGATCCGTCCGGCCTATTCGCATGCGCTACGCGCCGCGGTGCGCGCCGAGGTAGACAAGGATCTCGTCAAGCTGCCGATCCACGAAATCGAGAAGCACCTGACCGCCGCCTGAGGCCGCCCGCGCTCCCTCGATTAAGGCTGGCCCGCCGCAATTGCGATGCTATGTTCGCCACGGGTGATTTCCCCGAGGCTTGCGGATGAATCGATTTTGCGGACAGTGCATGCGCGGCGGCATTTGGGTCGTGACCGCCGCCCTGCTGGTGGCGATGTTCGCCTCGGCCGGTGCGCAGCCGGCCAATCCGCCATCGGCCACGAAACCGGCGGCCCCCGCGGAACCGGCGAACACCATCGATAACCCGATGGCTTTGCCCAGCTTCTGGGATCCGCGCCGGCGGCCGGAACGGCCGGACCTGTCGCGCATCAACATTATCCGCTTCCTCACCGAAACCGATTACCCGCCGTTCAACTATGCCGGGCCGGATGGCACGCCCGCCGGCTTCAACGTCGATCTGGCGCGGCTGATCTGCGAGGAAATTAAAGTCGCCTGCACGGTGCAGATGCGCCGCTTCGACACGCTGGTCGCGTCCTTGAACAGCAACAATGGCGACGCGGTGATCGCCTCCATTGCCGAGGCGCCGGACATGCGCCGCCAAGTCGATTTCAGCGATCCTTATTACCGCACGCCGGCGCGCTTCGTCTCGCGCCGCGATTTCAACAGCGACGACGTGCGCCCCGAGACGCTGGAAGGCAGGAAGATAGCGGTGATCGCCGGCACCGCGCACGAAGCCTATTTGAAGACCTTATTCACCGAAGCCGAGCTGCATCCTTACCCTAACGCGGAAGCCGCGCGCGATGCGCTACGACGAGGTGAGGTCGATCTTCTGTTCGGCGACGGCATCGCGCTGGCGTTCTGGCTAAACGGCACCGACTCCGGCAGCTGCTGCGAATTCCGCGGCGGGCCATATATGGAGAGCCGCTTCTTCGGCGAGGGCGTCGGCATCGCGGTTCGCCACGGCAACGACGTGCTGCGGCAGGCGTTCAACTGGGCGCTGTTCCAGCTGTGGGAGAAGGGCCGCTTCACCGACTTGTGGCTGCGCTATTTCCCGATCAGCCCGTTCTGAACCGGATCACCGGCACGTCAGCCACTGGCTTGCGCAAGGGCGTCGAAATCGTTGGTGATCGAATAAACATCTTCGCCAAAATAGATGAAGTCGCGTTCGAGCTGCGAGATGCATTGCAGGAACGGCCGCGACGTCTTCGCCTTGGGCAGCAGCCAATCATGCAACTCGACGATGATGAGCGGGCTGCGCGCGACCCATTCCGTGTTGCCGGAAAACAAATCGGCTTCGGCGCCCTCGATGTCGATCTTTATTATGAACGGATACGCCGCCGCAGCGTGCGCCTGGAAGATGTCGTTGATCGTGATACGCGGTACGGCGCCGGTAGCGGTGTCGTCGTCGGCGACCGATTGGGTCCGGTAGGCCCAGGGGCCACGGCCCGGATCGACGACGCGGGCGCGTCCGATGGTGGAGGAGACCGCCGCGTTGATCGTTTCCACGCCTAGGCCCTCGACATTCCTGCACAGGAGTTGAAAATTTTCCTTATCGGGTTCGATGGCGACAATGCGCGCGCCCGGCATTTTGGCCGCAAAGAAGATAGACGCCGCCCCGATATTGGCGCCGGCATCCACGATCAGCGGCTTGCGCCCGGACGCCTCCGCGCGCTTGGCATAGTCCATCAGCTCGGCCACGCGGGCGATATGACCCAAATCGTATTGTTGCCTGCCCAAGATTGCCGCAATGACGGCTTCGTCGGAAGAATCCTTGCGGTAATGCAGTTGGCGCGTCGCCGTTCCAAATGCATAGCTGTGGGACGCATAAGTCGTCATGTGATCAACGGGGCCCGGTTGTTTGCGCCGGCAGTGTGGTCTCGATCCGGGCCGCAACGCAAGCGCGACGCGCTTTCGGTTTGACGGCCACGGGTCCGCTGCGTAGGTTCCGCGCCCGGAGAGACCGCTGATGTCCGTGACTGAAACTAATGCATCGTTGCGCGAACTGGCCGAGCAATCGAACGCCTGGCCGTTCGAGGAAGCGCGCAAGATCGTCACGCGGCTGAAGAAGAAACCCAAAGACGAGGTGATCTTCGAGACCGGCTACGGCCCCTCCGGCCTGCCGCATATCGGCACCTTCGGCGAAGTGGCGCGCACCACCATGGTGCGGCACGCCTTCCGCGTGCTGACCGACGACAAGATCAAGACCCGGCTGATCGCCTTCTCCGACGA
>DAIMKK010000404.1:0-3187 GCA_036721745.1 Pseudolabrys sp.
CTCGCGGCGCAACGTGGAATCAATCTGCATGCGGTTTACGCGCTGGCGTGGGGGCTCTCGACATTGACCGGCTCGATGGCCGGAATGCTGATTGCGCTCGACTCCGGCCTCACCAGTTCGATGACCGTCATCGGGTTGAAGGCATTCCCGGCGGCGCTCGTCGGCGGCCTCGACAGTCTCGTCGGCGCGTTGGTCGGCGCGCTGATCATCGGCGCGGCGGAGGTGCTGTCGATCCAATATATCGATCCGCTGCTGTCGGACGTGGTGCCGTTCCTGGTGCTGATCGCGATGCTGATCGTGCGCCCGTGGGGTCTGTTCGGAACGCGCGAGGAGCTTGACCGTGTCTAGAGGAATGCCGCGGGCCAGCGGCTATTTTCGCACCGATTATGCGCAGGACCTTGCGCTGACGCAGACACGGCTGGAGCGCGCGAGCTTGCTGGTATTTGCCGTCATGCTAGCCGCATTCCCTTTTCTCGTCACCGCGTTCTATCTCGATCTCGCCTGCCAAGTGTTCCTCGCGGCGATCGGCGCGCTCTCATTGATGCTGCTCACCGGCTATGCCGGGCAGATTTCGCTCGGACATGCCGGCTTGCTCGCCGCCGGGGCGTTTACCGCCGGCATCTTGTTTCGGGAATTCAACGCGCCGTTTTGGATCACGCTGCCGGCCGCCGCTGGCGTCGGGGCGCTGCTTGGAATCGTGTTCGGACTCCCGTCGCTGCGTCTGCGCGGACTTTATCTTGCGGTATCGACACTGGCGCTTCACTTCGTCGTTGTCTATCTCGGTGGCGAATACGAAAGCAAACGCGGTTACTCGACCGGGATTATGATCGACCCGCCGACAATCGGCGGCTATGTGATTACTAACGGCCGAGTATGGTACTTCGTCCTGCTGGTGGCTGCTGCGGCGACATTGCTGATTTGCATCAATCTGCTACGCAGCCGGACCGGACGCGCCTGGCGCGCCATTCGTGCGCACGAAACCGTCGCCGAGGCGCTCGGCATCAATATCGCGGCCTACAAGCTGCTCGCCTTTGTGATTTCTTCCGCCATGGCGGCCGTGGCGGGAGCTTTGTTCGCTTACTATCGTCACTTCGTCTCGGTCGAGGCGTTCTCACTTTTTCTGTCGATTCAATATGTCGCGATGATCATCGTCGGCGGCATGGGATCGTTGCTTGGCGCGTTGCTCGGTGCCGTGTTCGTAACGCTGTTCCCGTATCTGATCGAAGCCGCGCTGCAGCAGTTGCCGAACGCACAGAGCTATGCCGGCGTTCTGTTCGCGGTCAATTACGCCGCCTTCGGCGCCGTGATGATCTTGTTCCTGCTGTTCGAGCCGCTCGGGCTGGTCGGCATCTGGCACCGGGTGCAGAACTATTTCCTTCTCTGGCCTTTTAAGCATCGACCGGTGGCGGGGGCTGGCAAATGAGCGAGCCCGCGCTGCTGACGGTGGAAAAGCTGGAGGTCGTGTATCACCGCACCATCACTGCGGTGCAGGGCATCAGTCTGTCGGTGCGAAAGGGCCAGATCGTTGCCATCCTCGGAACCAATGGCGCCGGCAAATCGACGACGCTGCGCGCGATCTCGGGCTTCCTTGGCATCGACGATGCCCGGGTGACGGATGGCAGCGTCACATTCAACGGCAAGCGTATCGAGAACTGTCAGCCGAACGAGATCACCCGCCTTGGCATCGCGCTCGTGCCCGAGCGCGACAAAGTGTTTCCCAATCTCACGGTGATTGAAAATCTTACGGCGCCATTTGCGCCCTCGCATCACAATCGTCGCGACAGTGAAAATCTCGCCTACCAGTTCTTTCCTCGCCTTGCGGAGTTGCGCAGCAGAACCGCCGGGCTGCTGTCGGGCGGCGAGCGGCAAATGCTGGCGCTCGCCAGCGCGCTGGTCTGCCGACCGGAATTATTGCTGGTGGACGAATTGTCGCTCGGCCTTGCCCCGGTTGTCGTGCAGGATTTGATGGCGCGGCTGGTGCAGATCCGGCACGAGCTCGGCACGACGATCGTTATCGTCGAACAGAGTGCCGCCGCCGCTTTGAACATCGCCGATTACGGCTATGTGCTGGAAAACGGCCGGGTCGTACTTGACGGCGACGGCGCGCGGCTGCGCGCGCACGGCGATATCCAGGAATTCTATCTCGGACAAACCTCCGGCAGCGATCGCCGGAGCTATCGGAGCGTCAAGCAATATCGCCGCAGTCGGAGGTGGTATGGCTGAACTCACGATTGAGTCGCTGCGTTTGCGGTTCGGCGGTCTCGTGGTGCTCGACGGCATATCGCTGGCGATCGAGGCGGGCGAATTACTGGCGCTGATCGGCCCCAACGGCGCCGGCAAGACCAGCGTGCTGAACTGCATCAGCGGAATTTATCGCGGCGAGGGCGCCATCCGTTTCCGCGGCCAGTATATCGGCGGCCGCGCACCGCATGATATCGCGCAGCTTGGCATTGCGCGCACATTCCAGCACGGCGAATTGTTTCCGCAAATGACGGTTTTGGAGAATCTGCTGATTGGTAGGCATTCGCACATTCGCACCAATCCCATCTCAGAAATGCTGTACTTGCCGAGGGTCCGGCGGGAGGAAGTGCGCCAGCGCGAGGCGGTGGAAAAAATCATTGATTTTGTGGAGCTTGAGCGCTATCGCCACACCCGTGTTGGAGGCTTACCGTTCGGGACACAGAAGATTGTCGGTTTCGCGCGCGCGCTCGCGCTTGAGCCGGCCTTGTTATTGCTTGACGAACCATCTGCCGGATTGAACCGCGATGAGCGAGAGGACTTGGCGCGTTTTATCCTGCGCATCAAACACCAACTCGGAATCGCGATGATCTGGATCGAGCATGATATGCAGATGGTTGCCGATCTCGCGGACCGTATATGTGTCCTTGACTACGGGCGAATGCTGGCTGAAGGGCGTCCCGATGACGTGTTGAAGCACCCGGAGGTTATTCGGGCATACCTCGGGAGCGTCAATGAAAGCGACGATAGGGAGGTTAGCACATAGTTGTTCAGTTTCTTTTGCTGTGTAGTCAGAATTCTGCGACGCGGAAATGGATGCAACACATTTGCAACATTCGGGCGCAAGTCGTTGAAATACTTACGAGCAAAACAGTTTCCTAAACCGAAGGCCGAAGGTTCGACTCCTCCCGGGACCGCCAGCAATAACTTTCGCCGACCGGGCTTTTGT
>DAIMKK010000405.1:0-3185 GCA_036721745.1 Pseudolabrys sp.
AACGACAATCCGAGCCTCGATCGCTGGGTATCGTTCCCTGCGCTCGGCAAGGTCACCATTCTCACCGGCCGCGTCGAACTCGGCCAGGGCGTGCTCACCGCCATGGCGCAGATCGCCGCCGACGAACTCGACGTGGCGATGGCGCGCATCACCATCCGATCCGGCGACACCGAATTGACGCCGAACGAGGGCTACACTGCCGGCAGCCAGTCGATTCAATTCGGCGGCGTCGCCATGCGGCAGGCCTGCGCCGACGTGCACGCGCTGTTTCTCGATTCTGCGGCCAAAATCGTCGGCTGCGAAGCAGCCGAGCTTTCGATCCGCGACGGCAGCATCCTGCGCAAAGGCGCGTCGACCGGTCAGGACTACTGGACGCTCGCCGGCGCGGTGAACCTGGCGGTCAAGGCGACCGGCAGCGGGACGCGTAAATCCGTCGCCGACATGAAGCAGATCGGCCAAAGCAACGAGCGCCTCGACCTGCCGGACAAGATTTTCGGCAAGGCCACCTTCATCCACGACGTGCAGATCGACGGCATGGTGCATGCCCGCGTGGTGCGCCAGCCCAACCGCAGCGCCACCATCGATACGGTCAACGAGGCGGCGATCAAGCGCGCCGCCAAGACACCGGTCCAATTCGTGTGGCACGGAAATTTCCTCGCCATCGTCGGCGATGACGAGACCGCAGTCGACCTCGCCGCCGCCGCTGCGGTCAATCATGTGACCTGGCAAAATGTCGAGGCCCCGACTGCGACCCAGCAGGAAGCCAACTGGCTGCTGCAGCGGCCGGCAATCGACCGCGTTTTCGGCGCGCCGGATCAGGGCAATCCGCAAGGCAGGCAGCGCTACGAGGCGACCTTCACGCGCGGCTATCTTGCGCACGCCTCGATCTCGCCATCCTGCGGGCTGGCGGAATTCCGCGACGGCCGTCTGACCGTGTGGACGCATTGCCAGGGCGTGTTCCCCCTGCGCGCGGCGCTGGTGAAGACTCTCGGCCTCGATGCTTCCACCATCACCGTGCACCACGTACAAGGTTCCGGCTGCTACGGCCACAACGGTGCCGACGATGCCGCCGCCGATGCCGCCATCATCGCGATGCAGATGCCGGGCAAGCCGATCCGCGTGCGCTGGCGGCGCGAGGAAGAATTCGTCTACGAGCCGAAGACGCCGGCGATGGTAGTGAAGGTGCGCGCCTTGGTCGACGATGCCGGCAAGCCGGTCGACTGGACGCAAGAGATCTGGAGCCCGACCCATAATCTTCGCCCGGGCGCCGGCGGCAATCTCTTGGGCCCGCTCGCGCTGCCCAATCCGCCGCCCGAGCCGCCGCCGAACGATGTGCCGGAGTCGAATGGCGGCGGCGCTACCCGCAACGCCGAGCCGCTCTACGATATCGCGGCCAAGCGCCACATTCATCACCTGGTCACGGAAACGCCGGTGCGCCCCTCGGCGCTACGCAGCCTCGGTGCCATGCCGAACGTGTTTGCGCTCGAATGCTGCATAGACGAGCTGGCCGAGCGCGCCGGTACGGATCCGGTCGAATATCGGCTCTCGATCACCGCCGACAAACGCGCGCGTGCGGTGATCGAGAAAGTCGCCGCCATGGCGCGCTGGAATCGCAAAGAACAAGGCGGCGCCGGCCATGGCCGCGGCATCGCCTTTGCGCGCTACAAAAACCGCGCCGCCTACTCCGCCGTTGTGGTCGAACTCGACGTCGCCGAGGAAATCCGCCTGGCGCACGTTTGGTGTGCGACCGACGCCGGGCTGGTCATCAATCCGGACGGCGCAATCAATCAGCTCGAAGGCGGCATCATCCAGTCGGCGAGCTGGGTGCTCAAGGAGCAGGTGCGCTTCGACAACGGCGTTGCCTCGTTCGACTGGGAGACCTATCCGGTGCTGAAATTCAGCGAGGTGCCGGAGATCGATATCGAATTGATCAACACCAAGGACGAGGTGCCGCTTGGTGTTGGCGAGGTCACCGCCGGTCCGACCGCCGCCGCCATCGGCAATGCGGTGTCGCACGCGCTGGGCGCCCGCATCCGCGATCTGCCGCTGACGCGCGACCGCATCATGGCGACGCTGCTGAAGGCCTGAGGGTACATTGCGCGCTTTGGCTTCCGGTGTAAGATCGGGTCGCGCAGGAGAGATCACAATGAATCGGATCCGGACAGTAACGCTCGTGCTGGCGATCGGCTGGAGCCTGCCGGCTTCCGCCGATCTCTGGTGGGACGGCGTTAGGGGCAACGACACAGGCGGCATCATCTCGTGGTCGCCTGACCACGAGCTCATAGCGCCGCAGTGGGCGGCGGAGCATTGCGCGCGCTACAAAAAGTTTGCGCGTTTTACCAGCATGCAACGTCAATATGGCGATTACATCGCCTTTGACTGCGATTGGCGGCAGCCTCCAGGATATTCGACACGCCGCTCGGACTGAGCAACCGCCACGCTCAAATCCGCCGCAGCGGATTGGTGAGCGCGAGGAAAATGCCGCCGGTCGTGAACGCCGCCATGGTCAGAAAGGCGGCGCGGAACGCATGCTGGATATCGACTTGGATCGCGGCCCGCTGATCGGGCGCCAGCGTGGGCCCGGCGGGCACGTGTTTGACCATGGTCGCGAAGATGCGGGCCGCTTCCGGATTCCTGAAGGCGAGGTAGGCGAACAATACGGTCGCCACCAGCGCGGTGCCGAAAGCGGCACCGATCGAACGCGAAAATTGCACCGAGGCGGCCGCTTCGCCGAGGCGCAATTGGCCGGCGGCGCTCTGCACGCTGACCTGCACGACGCCCATCACCGTTCCCATGCACAACCCAATGCATAGCAGCAGGCCGGCCAGCGCGGGCGTGCCGAGCCCGGACGCCCAAAATGCAAGAACCACGAAAATCGCGGTGGCCAGCGAAAGCCCGACGATTGGATAAACCGTGGTCAATCCAGTCTTGTTCATCAGCCGGCCAGTCACCAGCGATCCGGTCCCGATGCCGATGATAAGCGGAACCAGCAAGAAGCCGGTCTCCGACGGCGAAGCCCCGCGCACCACTTGCAGATAAACCGGCAGGAACGTGATCAAGGACACCAGGGCCCCGCCGTGGCAGGCCGCCAAGGCATCGCTGTGCCAGATCGCCGGTTGCCGCAAAAGCCCAAGCGGGATGAGCGGCGATGGCGTCCGGTTCTCATGCTTTACCAGCAGCACCAG
>DAIMKK010000406.1:0-3178 GCA_036721745.1 Pseudolabrys sp.
CGCTTCTTTCGGCGTGAGCGAAACCGAATTGGCGAATTCGCGCGCGGCCTTCAACAAAGAACTTTTTTCATTGTGGAATTTCGTGCGCGCGGCGCCGACGCAGCCGATTGAAATTCCTTTGTCGGTCAAACGCTGATCCGCATTATCGGCGCGCAGCTTCAAACGATATTCGGCGCGCGAAGTAAACATGCGATACGGCTCAGAAACTCCACGCGTCACCAGGTCGTCGATCATCACGCCGATGTAAGCTTCGGCACGATCGAAAATAATTTCGTCGCCGTTGCCCGCCAACGACGCCGCGTTGAGACCGGCAAGAAGTCCCTGTGCCGCAGCCTCTTCGTAGCCTGTGGTGCCGTTGATCTGGCCGGCGAGAAACGATCCGCGCAGCTTCTTCGTTTGCAGCGTCGGATGCAGCTCGCGCGGATCGACGTAATCATATTCGATGGCGTAGCCGGGCCGAACGAAGCGCGCGTTCTCCAATCCTGGAATTGTCGCGACCAGCGCGTGCTGCACTTCTTCCGGCAGCGAGGTGGAAATTCCGTTCGGATAAACGGTGGGATCGTCGAGACCTTCCGGCTCCAGAAAAATATGATGGCCGTCGCGTTCGCCAAATTTGACGATCTTGTCTTCGATCGACGGACAATAGCGCGGGCCCGTGCTCGCGATTTGTCCGGAATACATCGGCGAGCGATGCACATTGGCGCGAATGATTTCATGCGTCGCCGCAACGGTGCGCGTGATGCCGCATTCGATTTGGCGGTTTTCAATGCGCGTGGTCAAAACCGAAAACGCTTCCGGCGGATCGTCGCCGGGCTGCATTTCCAATGCGGACCAATTTATCGTCCGGCCATCGAGCCGCGGTGGCGTACCGGTTTTCAAACGGCCGAGCGTGAAACCGAATTTCTCAAGCGTGTTTGAAAGCCCCAGGGCAGGTGCCTCGCCGACGCGGCCGGCGGGAATTTGTTTTTCGCCGATGTGGATGAGGCCGCGCAAAAAAGTGCCGGTGGTCAAAACCACAGAACCGCAGGAGATTTCGCGGCCGTCGGCGAATTTCACGCCGCAAACGCGGCCGTTCGCGATGATCAGGTCATCGGCTTCGGCTTCAATGACGCTGAGATTCGGCGTTTGCGAAATCGCCGCCTGCATGGCCGCCGCATAGAGCTTGCGGTCAGCCTGGGCGCGCGGGCCGCGGACAGCCGGGCCTTTGCGGCGGTTCAAAACGCGGAATTGGATGCCGCCCTGATCGGCGACGTGGCCCATCAAGCCGTCCAAAGCGTCGATTTCCCGGACCAAATGGCCCTTGCCGAGGCCGCCGATGGCGGGATTGCAGGACATGGCCCCAATAGTCGCGAATCGGTGGGTGACCAAGGCGGTCTGCGCCCCCATACGGGCGCTAGCGGCCGCGGCCTCACAGCCGGCATGGCCGCCGCCAATCACGACAACGTCGAATCGAGCCTGCATTTTCGCCTCGGATGCGAGCTTGTAGCGGAGGCGGGGGCAGGGGTCAAAAAGTCCCCATTTGGCGGAATGTTTCACGTGAAACATTGCCGGCCGGGTATCGCCATACCCAAGAACCCGATGTTCTGCAGTCCGATCTGGCCCTGAATGGCCCAGAAGTCGTGGTGATCGAGGCAGACTTTAGCCTCGTCCGGCCAGAATATCCGGCCCGGCTACTTCCCAATGCAAAAGTCGCGGAAAATCACGTCCAGGATGTCTTCGACATCGACCCGGCCGGTCAGCCGGCCGAGCGCGCGGGCGGCGATGCGCAGCTTTTCGGCCAGCAGATCCTCTCGGGCAGCCACGTCGCCGCTTTGAGCCCGCCGTAGGGCGGCCAGGACCTCCTCGAGCGCCCGCCGGTGACGTTCGCGCGTGACCAGCGCGGACTCGGTGCCGCCCAGGAAACCCTCGGCCTGCCGCGCCAGTTGGCTCAATAGATGGTCAAAACCCTCGCCCGTGGCGGCTGATAGACTGAACTCAGAATCACTACTAGTGATTATCAATTCATTTCTTTTGGTTAACCCTTTGTGAACCTTGTTTTTTAATACCTTCTTAGGAATGGTTTTAGTTTCACTGCTTCTGGAAGCCTGTGATCCTGAGTCACTTCTTCGTTCGTCCCTCATCAGGTCGATTTTATTGCGAACCAGCCAGGTTGGCGGGGCGGAGGGGGGCTGATCGGGCAAATCACCGTCATTCGGGGGCGAGCTTCGCGCCGCGCCCGGCGGCGATTTTGCTGCACCCCATGCTGCAGCATTGTTTGCAGCATCCGGCTCGCCCGCATCCACCACCCACAGCACCAAATCGGCCGCCGCGGCGCGGTCGCGCGCGCGCCGCACGCCCTCCAGCTCGACCGGATCGTCGGTCTCGCGAATGCCGGCGGTGTCGAGCAGCGTTACCGGCCAGCCGGCGAGGTCGAGATGCACCTCGATCACGTCGCGCGTCGTGCCGGCGTAAGGCGACACGATCGCCGCCTCGCGCTTGGCCAGCCGGTTGAGTAGCGTTGACTTGCCGGCATTGGGTGGGCCGGCAATCGCCACCACCAGGCCTTCGCGCAAGCGCTCGCCGCGCCCGCTATCGGCCAGCCCTCCGGCGATTTCCGCCTCCAATTCGCGTGCAATGGCCAAAGCCGGAGCCAGCAGGTTTTCCGGTACATCGGCCTCGTCGGAAAAATCGATCGCCGCCTCGATCAGCGCCAGCGCCTGGATCAGCCGCTGCCGCCAGGTCTCGGCGCGATGGCCGAGCAGGCCCTTCATCTGGCGGAACGCCTGCCGGCGCTGGCCTTGCGTCTCAGCCGCCACCAGGTCGGCGAGGCCCTCCACCGCGGTGAGATCGAGCTTGCCGTTCTCGAAGGCGCGGCGGGTGAACTCGCCGGCCTCGGCCGGGCGCAGGCCCTCGATGCGGGCCAGCGCTCCCAGCACCGCGGCGATCACCGCGCGGCCGCCGTGCAATTGCAGCTCGGCCGTGTCCTCGCCGGTCTCGCTCTGCGGCGCGGGAAACCACAAGATGAGCGCCTCGTCGATGATGTCGCCGGTGGCGGGATCGCGCACGCGTCCGAGCGCCGCCTGGCGCGGGGCGGGGATTTTGCCGGTCAGCGCTTTGAGTGCCTCGCCCGCGCGCGGCCCGGAAATGCGCACGACCGCAATCGCCGCCGGCCCGCGGCCGGAGGAGAGGGCGAAGATGG
>DAIMKK010000407.1:0-3177 GCA_036721745.1 Pseudolabrys sp.
GTACATGGTCATGGACCCGGGCGGCGGCCAGGTGAAACTGCCCGGCACCCACACCACCGAGCCGACCTTCGGCCTGCCGGCGACCTGGGTCGACGCCTCGGCCAAGGAAGAGGCCACGCTCAAAGGCTACACCGTGGTGGACGCCGCCACCGTGCTGTCCACGCACCTGACCGAACTGCTCAAGAACAACATGGCGGAGCTGCTCTCCTACGGCGAGGTGCAGAAGCTGCTCAAGGAACTGCCGAAGGAACAAGCCGAGCTGCTCAAGGACCTGGTGCCGTCGCTGATCACCGTGTCCGGCATCCAGCGGGTGCTGCAGATCCTTTTGGCCGAGCGCGTCTCGATCCGCGACCTCGCCACCATCCTGGAAGGCATCGCCGACGGCATTGGCGGCTCGCGCAACCCGGTGACGCTGGCCGAGCACGTACGGGCGCGGCTGTCGCGCCAGATTTGCGCGCAGCACAACAGTACCGGCGGCTATCTGCCGCTGGTCGCGCTGTCGGCCAAATGGGAACAGACCTTCGCCGAGTCCATTGTCGGCCAGGGCGACGACCGCCAATTGGCGATGCAGCCGTCGAAACTGTCGGAGTTCATCACGCTGGTGCGCGAGAAGTTCGAGGAAGCGGCGCGCGAAGGCGAGGCGCCGGTGCTGGTGACGTCGGCCGGCATCAGGCCGTTCGTGCGCGGTATCGTCGAACGCTTCCGGTCGCAGACGCCGGTGGTCTCGCAAGGCGAAATCCACCCGCGCGCGCGGCTGAAGACGGTGGCGAGTATCTAAAAGCGATTATTCCGCAGCCGTCGACACCGCCTCGTCGTGCGCATGGCCGTGCGAACGGATGGCGTCGTCGCGGTATTTGCGCTTGAGCGCGGCCTCGCCGCCGGTGGTGGCGTGATAGAGATCGAGCGCGTCGAATTCGTCGGCTTTCGGCGGCGCGATGGCGAGATCCGAATAGCTCCAGCGGTCGGACGCTTCGAGCGCCGCCTTCAGCATCGCCTTGCAGCGCAGGTAGACCCGCGCATATTGCACCGCCTTCACCGCTATGCCGCCCCAGTAGCGCGCATAGAAGATGAGCGGGTTCTCGCGCTTCATGCCGTGCCGGCGGTCGCGCCGGTATTTCAGGCGGAATGCGCCGCTCTCCAGCGGATGCACACCCTCGTACAGAATTGTCAGGTAGAACCACAGGATGGTCGACAGCGTGGTGCCCGGCCGGCCGATCGGGCAGGCGCAGGTGCGGCGCAGGATCGTGTTGATGTGTTCCGGCGTGTAGAACGTCTTCCAGGCCGCGCGATAGGCCTCTTCCCAATCGGCGTCCGACATCTTGCCGTGATGCGCGACGCGGTGGTTGAGGTCGTATTTATTCATGTCCGGATCCATCCAGATGCCCTTGCTGGAGAGAACCTTGTGGTCCTCTGATCCAGGCAGCGGCGTCAGGAAGAAGAATTCCAGAATATCGATCGGCAGTTCGCGCTTGATGATCTCGATATCGCGCAGGATCGATTCTTTGGTGTCGGCGGGAAAGCCGAGAATGTAGCCGGCATAAGTGATAGCGCCGTTGTTGCGCCACATCTGCAGCATCTCGCGGTATTCGGTGATCTTGTTTTGCCGCTTCTTGGCGGCGATCAGGTTGTCCGGATTGATATTCTCCAGCCCGATGAAGGCGCGCCGCACGCCCGCCTTGGTCGCCTTCTCGATAAAGCCCGGAATCTTGTGGCAGAGCGTGTCGACCTGGATGGTGAAGCCGATGTTCATCCCCTCGCCGTGCCGCATCTGGATCAGGCGGTCGAACAGCGGCTCCCAATCCTTGTTGCGCGCGAAATTGTCGTCGGTGATGAAGAACCGCTTGATCCCTTCCGCGTAATTATCCCGCACGATCTTTTCCAGGTCGTCGGCGGAGCGGATGCGGCTTTTGCGTCCCTGCACATTGATGATGGTGCAGAACGAACACTGATAAGGGCAGCCGCGGCCGAGATCGATGCTCGACAGGTTGCCTACCGTGCGCTTGACGTGCTTGCGCGGCAAGAATGGCGGCGGCTCACCGGCCAGCGCCGGCAAATTGTCCATGTAATTGTACAGCGGCTTGAGCTTGCCGTTGTAGGCGTCGCGCAGAACTTCATCGAGCCGATGCTCCTCCGCCTCGCCGGCGAAGAACGAAACGCCCATCTGCTGCGCGGCACGGATATCCGCCGGCAGCTCCGGCAGCATGGCGATGCAGCCGGAGATATGGAATCCGCCGATGCATACCGGCAGGCCGGCGTCGAGAAAGGGCTTGGCCAGATCGACCGCGCGTGGAAACTGGTTGGACTGCACGCCGACCAGCCCGATCAGCACCCGCCCGCCTTCGCGGCGGATCATTTTGATAATCTGGCCGGGGCGGACGCGCCGATTGGTCTCATCATATGTGTGCAGGCGTATGTCGACGCCGGTGCCGAGCACCTCGCGGCGCTTGGCGTCCTCCGCCAAGGCGTTGAGACAAGCGAGCGTGTTGGACGGGATCGCGGACCGCAGCCACTGAATCGGATAGCCGTCGTCGTCGTAATGTGTCGGCTTGATCATCACGAAGTGGAAGATCGCTGGATCCCCATCAACGGTCGAATTCGACATCCTTACTCCTGCCCCTCGCGGACGCGGCCGGTTCGCGACAAATTGCTCTATTTGCCTCGATAAGTCGAGTTTTGTGTCTGGTCGCCCGCTCATGACGATTAGCGGCGCTTTTTCACCATGTTTCGAACGGTTCCGGGCGCCTCTAGATAAAATGCGCTTTGATACCCATATAATATCAAGCGTTTTAATCGTTTCGGCTTGGCCGAAGAGCCTGGAGTTGATCGTGGATAAATTCAATTTCGACGCGCCCGCGGAACTGTTTCCCTCGCGCAACCGCAAGATCGTGAACAAGATCAAGTATCGCCGCTTCGACCGCGCCGCCGATGCCATCCGCTTTGCCGTCGAGGAGTTGCCCGAGCCGTTGCTGCTCGGCGCTTACATTCAAATCGACGAGGAGCGGCTCGGTCACAAGGACATTCGCGGGCTCTACGACAGCGCGGAATATCCTTTGGCCAAACGTGCTGGCTGAGCGTCGCGCGTTTGACGCTCCTGCGCAATTAGCGTATTCGACTACCCGCAGCCAGGTTTTCGGTTCTGCCTTGCAACGCTGCCCGATTTTGGGCGCTCAACAAGTC
>DAIMKK010000408.1:0-3174 GCA_036721745.1 Pseudolabrys sp.
CCGCGGGCAGCGCGGACAGTTGCGCCCGGGCTCAGCCTCGGTGTTCGGCATTGCGCGTAATCCCGAAAAGTGGGCACCGGTTTTCGGATAAGATCATGCGCCACCAAAAAAGGTCTATTCGAACGATTCTTCGTCGTCGTCCTCGGCGCCGACCGTGGCGCCGGCGCGTTGTGGCACCGGCGGACGTTGCAGGAACTGCGGCGTGTGCTGCGGTGACTCGCCGCGGTCGTCGCGCGGACCGCGCGCTTCGCGGGCGGCGCGCTCGGCCGGATCGCGGCCGATCTTGCTTTGCAGGGTGACGATATCGGTGAAGATGTCGGCCTGGCGGCGCAATTCATCGGCCACCATCGGCGGCTGGGTGGTGACGGTCGAAATCACCGTCACGCGCACGCCCTTGCGCTGCACGGCTTCCACCAGCGAGCGGAAATCGCCGTCGCCGGAGAACAGCACCATGTGGTCGATGGTGCCGGCGATCTCCATGGCATCGACGGCGAGTTCGATGTCCATGTTGCCTTTGATCTTGCGGCGGCCGGTCTGGTCGACGAATTCCTTGGTCGCCTTGGTGACGACGGAATAGCCGTTGTAGTCGAGCCAGTCGATCAGCGGGCGGATCGAGGAGTATTCCTGATTCTCGATCACCGCGGTGTAATAGAACGCGCGCAGCAGATAACCGCGCGACTGGAACTCACGCAGCAGCTTCTTGTAGTCGATGTCGAAGCCGAGCGATTTGGCAGTGGCGTAAAGATTGGCGCCGTCGATGAACAAGGCGATTTTTTCGCCGGGGACTGTCATGATGTCTCTCTCGCAATACGACCCAAATTTTATTCTGCGCACGCCTCAATATGCACTCGGCGCGAATCAGGTCCGCGCTGCCTTGAATCGGCGTTAACAGAACGGTTGAAGGCACCTTCGATCAATGCAGTCGGTACCCACGCAATCACGCCGTTGCCGCTAAAATCCGCTCGGTCGGCCTGCTTGCGACGATTTCGGTATCAGAGGCTTGCGGTTAATCCAAGACAAATATACTTGAACTTTGAGCCCTTACGGGCTACTTACCAGGCGAATTCATGACAAAGTTCCATCCATAGGAGTGACGAGCCGATGGCCCGTGTCACCGTAGAAGATTGCATCGACAAAGTTGAGAACCGCTTCGATCTCGTCCTTCTGGCGAGCCACCGGGCGCGCATGATCTCGTCCGGGTCTCAGATTACCGTCGAGCGCGATAACGATAAGAATCCGGTCGTCGCGCTGCGCGAAATCGCGGAAACGACGGTCTCCCCCGGCGATCTGAAGGAAGACCTTATCCATAGCTTGCAGAAATATGTCGAGGTCGACGAGCCGGAGCCGGAAGTGCCGCTGATTGGGGCCGGTCCTGGCGCCAGCATCGATTCCGACGATACCGAAGTGACCGCCGAGCGCATGACCGAGGAAGAGCTGCTCAAGGGCCTCGAAGGCCTGGCGCCGCCGGAAGAAGTGCCGGAAGAAGACGGCGAGTAGGCATTTCACGCCATTTCCGCATCAATTTCAGGTAACGGCCCGGCTCTCGCGCCGGGCCGTTCGTTTTCCGTCAACCAGAGCGGCAAACCCTTGCGGCGCCAGCGAATTGCCGTGATATCTATGGTAGAAACGGTCGCCGGCGCCGTTTTTCACCTAGATTCGGCGGCCGCAAGGCACCAGAATGGCGCGCGCGCGCTCTGATTTACCAAGGATGCAGAAGCAGTCGCCTACCCGGGCGCCGCTCGATCGGGCCGTTGCGGCACCTCAAGTCGTTGAAAAGCCGGTGCAATCCCGTAAGCCGCCGATGATGCGGCACAACGATCTGATCGAACGGGTGCGCCACTACAATCCCAAGACCAACGAAGCGTTGCTCAACCGTGCCTACGTCTACGCCATGAAGGCGCATGGCGAGCAAAAACGCGCCTCGGGCGACCCGTATTTTTCGCACCCGATCGAGGTGGCGGCGATTCTCACCGATCTCAAACTCGACGACGCCACCATCGCCGCCGCGCTTTTGCATGACACCATTGAGGATACCGCAACCACGCGCGCCGAGATCGACAGCCTGTTCGGGCCCGACATCGGCACGCTGGTCGACGGGTTAACCAAGCTGAAAAAACTCGATCTGGTCACCAAGGAAGCCAAGCAGGCGGAGAACCTGCGCAAGCTGCTGCTGGCGATCGCCGCCGATGTGCGCGTGCTGCTGGTCAAGCTCGCCGACCGCCTGCACAACATGCGCACGCTCGACTACATGCCGGTCGAGGCGCGCCGGCGCGCCGCCGAGGAGACGCTCGAAATCTATGCGCCGCTCGCCGGCCGCATGGGCATGCATGCGATGCGCGAGGAGCTCGACGACCTGGCGTTTCGCGAACTCTATCCGGAAGCCTATGGCGTGGTCAGCGGCCGGCTCAATGAACTGGCCGACCGCCACAAGCATCTGATCACCGAGATCGAGCAGCAGCTCACCAAGAAGCTCGCCGACCGCGGGATTGCGGCGCGCGTGCTGGGGCGGCGCAAGCGCGCCTATTCGATCTGGCGCAAGATGGAACGCAAGTCGGTCGGCTTCGAGCAACTGTCCGACATTTTCGGTTTCCGCGTAATCGTGAAGACGGAGGCGGATTGCTACCAGGCGCTCGGCATCGTGCACACGACCTGGCCGGTGGTGCCGGGACGCTTCAAAGATTATGTCTCGACTCCCAAAGCCAACGATTACCGTTCGATCCACACCACCGTGATCGGTCCCGGCAAACAGCGCGTCGAGCTACAGATCCGCACCACCGAAATGCACGAGCTCGCCGAATACGGCATCGCCGCGCACGCGCTCTACAAGGACGGCGAAGGTTCGCCGACCGAAATGTTGTCGCGCGAATCGAGCGCCTATTCCTGGCTGCGGCGGACCATCGAACTCTTGGCGGAAGGCTCGAACCCGGAAGAATTTCTTGAGCACACCAAGCTCGAGCTGTTTCACGATCAGGTGTTCTGTTTCACGCCCAAGGGCAAGTTGATCGCGCTGCCGCGCAAGGCAACGCCGATCGATTTCGCCTATGCGGTGCATACCGACGTCGGCAACACCGCGGTGGGGTGCAAGATCAACGGCCAGATCGCGCCGCTCGGCTCTGAAATCGTCAATGGCGACGAGGTCGATATTCTCACCTCGAAGGCGCAAACGGCGCCGCC
>DAIMKK010000409.1:0-3171 GCA_036721745.1 Pseudolabrys sp.
ATCCTGTTCGGCCTGCTCGGCGGCGCGCTGTTCACCTTCATCGTCGGCTCGATGGGCGCGAAATTCGTGGTCGAATTGATGAGCACCGACCAGGTCTCGCCCGATCTGGAATTGCCGAGCTGGCTGGTCTACGCATGCATACCGCTCGGCTCGTATTTGATGTGCTTCCGGTTTCTGCAGGTGTCGTGGACCTATTTCTGGACCGGAGACCTGCCGCATCATGACGCGACGCATGTCGACGGCATCGAAGTCAGTTCGAAGGCGCCGGTCGCGCTGGGAGAGGCGTGATGAGCGCTGCTCTCATTTTTGGACTGCTGTTCGCCCTGATGCTGACGGGCATGCCGATCTCGATTTCGCTCGGCCTGACCGTGCTGACCTTTCTGTTCACGATGACGCAGGTGCCGATCGAGAGCGTCGGGTTAAAATTATTTTCCGGCCTCGACAATTTCGGAATCATGGCGATTCCGTTTTTCATCCTTGCCGGCACGTTCCTGACGCGCGGCGGCGTCGCGCGCCGCATGATCGCCTTCACCACCTCGATGGTCGGCCATTTGCCGGGCGGGCTTGGGCTTGCCGGCGTGGCGGCTTGTGCGATGTTTGCGGCGATCTCGGGATCCAGCGTCGCTACTGTGGTCGCGATTGGCTCGATCATGATGCCCGCCATGGTGGAACACGGCTATCCGCGCCGGTTCGGCGTCGGCGTGATCTCGACCTCAGGCGCGCTCGGCATTCTGGTGCCGCCGTCGATCATTCTCGTACTGTACGGCGTTTCCACCAATACCTCGATCGGGGCGCTGTTCATGGCCGGCATCGTGCCTGGCATCATGCTGGCGTCGATGCTCGCGGTGGTGACCTGGTTTATCGCCTGGCGCAAGGGCTACCCGCGCATGCAAAGGGCCAGCCTCAGACAGCAATGGACCGCGTTCCGTGAAAGCGTCTGGGGGCTATTGCTGATCGGTATCGTACTCGGCGGCATCTATGGCGGAATCTTCACGCCGACCGAGGCTGCGGCTGTAGCCGCGGTGTACGCCTTCTTCATCACCGTGTTCGTCTACAAGGAGCTGAAACTCCGCGATGTGTCGAAGGTGCTGCTGCAGGCGGCGAGCATGAGCTCGATGCTGCTCTATATCATCACCAACGCGGTGCTGTTCTCGTTCCTGATGACGCATGAACAGATCCCGCAGGAGATGGCGGCCTGGATCATCGACAAGAATTTCAGCCTCTGGATGTTCCTGCTGGTGGTCAACATCCTGCTGCTGGCGGCGGGCAACGTGATGGACCCGTCGTCGATCCTTTTGATCATGGCGCCGATCCTGTTTCCGCTCGCCACCAAGATTGGCGTCCATCCGGTTCACCTCGGCGTCCTGATGATCGTGAACACCGAAGTGGGACTGTGCCATCCACCGGTGGGCCTCAATCTCTATATCGCCAGCGGCATTGCCAAGATGGGCATCAGCGAAATCACCATCGCGGTGCTGCCGTGGTTGTGCGCGATGCTGGTATTCCTCGGGTTGATCACCTACATCCCCGAGATTTCGCTGTGGCTGCCGCGGCTGCTCGGCATGATCTGAACATTGGCTTAACGGCGGCAGATTACATCTTGGTAAGACAAGGCACTCTTGCCAAACTGTAAGTTGATTGCGCCTGCGGGCGCGCTCATCCTTGCGCCTCTTTCAAAGGAGGTTCGCATGAAGAAAGTCCTTCTCGCCGGCGTAGCGGCGCTCGCCATCGCCGGTTCGACCATCGTCTATGCCCAGCACCGCCCGTGGTCTCACGATCACGTGCGGATGAACCCAGAGGACCGGGCAGCCTTTACCGACGCGCGGATTGCCGCCGTCAAGGCCGGGCTGAAGCTCACGCCCGATCAGGAAAAGTTGTGGCCGCCGGTCGAGGCCGCGGTGCGGGATCTTGCAAAGCTGCGGATCGATCGCGCCAATGCGCGGATGAACGCGCGGCGGGATGATTCACAGGATGCGCAGAAGCAAGAATCTCAGAACCTTGGCGATCCGGTGGCGCGCTTGCGCGAACGCGCCGACACCATGGCGACCACGGCGGCGGCGATGAAGAAGATCGCTGACGCGGCTGACCCGCTCTACAAGACCCTCGACGACGGCCAGAAACGCCGCCTGACCATCCTGACCCACATGGGTGGCCGGTTCGGCGGCGGCGGGTGGAGGCATCATGGCTTCGAGCGCGGCATGGACCGGGACCGCGGCGACGGTGAGCGGGGTGGCGGGCCGCGCGGTTCTGAGCGGCTCTGATCGCGCCAGCCGTCGATCGATGAGAACACAGGAAAAGCCGCCGGATTCCGGCGGCTTTTTCGCCGTTGCGTGCCGCTGACATGGCCGGGGAATACCCAGCCGGTTTGCTGGACATCGGGGGGTCGCTTTGCTAAACGACGCCCTCTTGCGAAGGCTTTCCGGGCCGGTTCCGGGCGCATAGCTCAGTTGGTAGAGCAGATGACTCTTAATCATCGGGTCCCAGGTTCGAGCCCTGGTGCGCCCACCAAGCTTTTCAATGACATAGCGGACTTTCGAGCGGTCATTCTGACAACTCGTCATCTGCTTATTCTGACAAATTCCCCTTCTTTGTTCTGGCTTCCAGTCTTTTACGCGCACCAATTTGCCGCTGCTTGTCCGTCTCTTTTGCGTACCTAAGCAGTGCAGCCGTTGTCTTGTGTCCGCCCAGCGCTCGCATCTGGGCGTCGGTCAGTCCGGAATCGCCGCCGTCCGTATGGCCGCCATGCCGGAAGCTCGTGAAGGTGATCGTGTCGGGTAGGCCGGCAGCGCGACATATCCGGCGTACCTCGCCCTGGACGTAGCGCATGGGATTCCGGCCGCCAGTCGTCCACGGCAAGTGAATTTTCTTCCTCGGGTCTGGAGAATCCCGCATCACAATAAGCGTGCCGGTTTTGGCAACCGCATCTAGGCGCGCGACCATCTCCGGCCAGAGGAGCGTTCCGTCGACATCAAATAGCGGCACCGGGACCTTTTCGGTTTTCCGATTTTTATGATGCCAAACCAAAACATGGTCCGGGGATTCAGCGGGACGGTAATCTGTCCATGCGAAACGCTGGAAGATATCCTCTTCACGAGGGAGCCAATAGTAGGCAATCATCGCCGCTGTGCCGAGTGAACTAGACCCATCAGCATCAGCCGCCGCCACAAACGT
>DAIMKK010000410.1:0-3169 GCA_036721745.1 Pseudolabrys sp.
CGTTCGAAGGCTCGGCGACGCTCAATGACGCCCAGGCCAAGGCCCTGATGGACGGAGACATGTACGTCAACGTCCACACCGCCGCCAACAAAGGCGGCGAAATCCGCGGCCAATTGACGAAATAGTCTGCCGCTAACCGTCGGCTTCGGCGGCGAATCTGAACGAATGGCCCGCCGGTCGCACGACCGGCGGGTTTTTCGTACCGATGCCCTAACGCGTCCGCTCTTGACGACGCTTGGTGACCCTTGGCGGCCGGCGCTCCGGCGTCTAAAGATTTGCGCACAGAAGATTCCGTCAATCAGTGATTCCCCAAGGAGCGATCATGGTCCGTTACGATGGTGACTCGTCGCCAATTCTGGTGGCCGGCGGCGGCATCGGCGGCCTGGTCACGGCCTTCGCGCTGGCACGTCAGGGCTTTGCGGTGCGGGTGTTCGAGCAAGCGCCGGAATTCCGCGAGGTCGGCGCCGGCATCCAACTCGGCCCCAATATCTTTCGCGTGTTGGATAAAATCGGGCTCAAGGAGGCCGTGCTGGGCTTCGCCCACCGCCCCCCGGCACAGGAAATGCGCGACGCGATCACCGGCAAGCTGATCACCCGCATTCCGCTCGGTGCCGAATTCACCGCGCGTTTCGGCCAACCCTACGCGGTTACCCATCGCGCCGACATCCACGGCATCCTCCTGAACGCCTGCCTGGGCAACGAGTTGATCACGCTGGAAACCAGCCGGCGGGTCGACGGCTTCGAGGAACACGGCGACGGCGTCATCGTCACACTCGAAAACGGTGAGAGGGCGCAAGGCCGCGCGCTGATCGGCTGCGACGGCATGTGGTCCGGCGTGCGCGAGCGCATCATCGGCGACGACAAGCCTCGGGTGTCTGGCCACATCGCCTATCGCGCCGTGCTCAAGCGCGAGGAGGTGCCGGAAGACCTGTGGCGGCCCGACGTCGTGCTGTGGGCCGGCCCGCGCACCCACTTCGTGCATTATCCGTTGCGCAAGGGCGAACTCTACAATCTGGTCGCGGTGTTCCACTCCGATCGTTACGCGGAAGGCTGGAACGAGGAAGGCAGCGCCGAATTGCTCTGGCAGCATTTCAAGGGCCAGCGCCCGGAAGTGCTGCGCATGCTCGAGCGCATCGAGACCTGGCGCATGTGGGTGTTGTGCGACCGCGAGCCGGTGAAGAACTGGTCGAAAGGCCGCGTCACGTTGCTCGGCGATGCCGCGCATCCGATGCTGCAATATCTCGCGCAAGGCGCCTGCATGGCGACCGAGGACGCGGTGGTACTGGCCGAGAAAGCGGCGGCCATGCCGAACGATCTGCCGGCGGCGTTCAAGGCCTACGAGCAGGAGCGCTATCTGCGCACCGGCCGCGTGCAGATCATGGCGCGGGTCTATGGCGACTTTTATCACGCGCGCGGGGTCACCGCCGAATTGCGCGATCTCGCGCTCGGCGGCCGCACGCCGCAGCAAAGCTACGAAGGCATCGCCTGGCTTTATGACGGGCCGTAACGCAATCTCACAATCTGGGGTATGCTGGCCGATCCGTGGCAATGCCGGAGGCACCCATGGCGGAGTTCACCGTCAATCCGACCCGCTTCGACCCCTACAAAGACTTTAAGTTTCGTATGAAATGGGACGGCCACTACGTGGCCGGAATTTCCAAAATCAGCGCGCTGAAACGCACCACCGAGGTCATCGAGCATCGCGAGGGCGGCGACCCAAGTTCGAGCCGATCACGCTCGAACGCGGCGTGACCCACGATCTTGAATTCGAGCAATGGGCCAACAAGGTGTGGAATTTCGGTGCCGGGCTAGGAAGCGAAGTATCGCTCAAGGATTTTCGCAAGGACATTACGATCGAGATTTACAACGAGGCGGGCCAACTCGTGATCGCCTACAAGGTGTTCCGCTGCTGGGTATCGGAGTTCCAGGCGCTGCCCGATCTCGACGCCAATGCGAACGCCGTGGCGATCCAGCACATCAAGCTGGAGAACGAGGGATGGGAACGCGATACGAGCGTGACAGAACCGGCCGAGCCGTCCTTCAAGACCTGACCAAGGCGTGGCGGCGCACTCACACCTCGTTTAGCGCCCCCACCTCGCTAAGCGTCAGAACCCGCGGCTCGAGCAAAGGAAGCGAACCCGGAATGACTGACAAAATTACTTTTTCGCGATCCCGGCCTTGGTAATGACCGCGTCCCATTTGTTGATGTCGGCGGTGAGCCGGTCTATCAGCTCGGCCGGCGTTGAAGCATGCGCTTCCACGCCGACCTTGGCGAATTGCGCCTTGAGCTCGGGCGACCCCAGCACCTCGCGCATGGCCTTGTTCATGGTATCGATGACGTACTGCGGCGTGCCCTTGGGCACCGCGACGCCGTTCCACGAGACCACCTCGTAGCCCTTCAGGCCGGCCTCTTCGGCCGTCGGCGTATTCGGCAGCAGCGCCGTGCGCTTCGGCGACGATGTTGCCAGCAGGCGCACCTTGCCGTCGTTGACCTGACCCTGCACCGCGGGCGGAAAATCGATCATCATCTCCACGTCTTTGCGGAATAGCGCCACCACGATGTCCGGCGACGTCTTGTAGACCACGACCTGCACGTTGAGGCCGGCCACGATCTTGAACAATTCAGCGCCCAGGTTTTGCGTGCCGCCCAGCAAGGTGGTGCCGATATTGAACTTGCCGGGGTTGGCCTTCGCCGCCTTGAGAAAATCGCCGAGCGTCTTGTATTCGGACGCGGCATTGACCGCGAACACCAGATCGAAGGTGCCGACCATCGACACCATCTGCAAGTCCTTCACCGGATCGAACGGCAGCTTATTGAACGCCGCCACGCTGATCGAGGTGCCGTTGGTGACCAGCGCCATGGTGTAGCCGTCGGGCGGCGCATTGATCACGGCGCGCGCGGCATTGATGCCGCCGGGGCCAGGCATGTTCTCGATCAACACCTGCTGGCCGAATTTTTCGGTGAGCTTGGCCGCCATCATGCGCGAGGTGACATCGGCGACGCCACCGGGACCGAACGGCAGTACGATCCGCACCGGCTTCTCGGGCCATTTCGCCTGCGCCTGGTTGGCCGGCGCCAGCGCCAAGATCAAAGCCGCCGGCAGCGTCAGCAATGCGAAAAATGCTTTTCTCATCGTGATCCTCCCTGAGTTTTTCCGCTTTTCTTCTT
>DAIMKK010000411.1:0-3153 GCA_036721745.1 Pseudolabrys sp.
CCACGGTCAGCTACGCAGACCATGTCGCAAACCAACCTGGGCAGTTACGATTTTTTCTAGCAGTGCGCTCCAACAATGTCATTCCGGGGCGCGAGCCATAAGCGCGTTTACGCGCGTCTTCGACGCGCTATGGCGAGTGAGCCCGGAATCCATACTCCGCAGCACTGGGGATATGGATTCCGGGTTCGCGGCCTTCGGCCGCGCCCCGGAATGACGAGGAGAGAATTACGGCTGCCAGGCCGCTTCTTTGGATTTTGGTTTCTCGGTGGCGCTATCGCGCGCCTGGTCGATCACCTTGAACAGGGCGCGCAGCACGTCGGTGACGCCTCGGCCGGAGGCCGACGACAGCACCACCGGCGTTTTCTTGCACGCCTTCTTGAGCTTCGTGGTTTGCGCCTTGATCGCCTCCGGCGTCAGCGCGTCGGCCTTCGAGAGCGCCACGATCTCCGGCTTGTCGGTGAGGCCTTGGCTGTAGGCTTCCAATTCCGCGCGCACGGTCTTGTAGGCGGCGCCGGCGTCGTCGGTGGTGCCGTCGATGAGATGCAGCAGCACGCGGCAGCGTTCGGTGTGGCCGAGGAAGCGGTCGCCGAGGCCGACACCTTCATGCGCGCCCTCGATCAAGCCCGGCAGATCGGCCATGACGAATTCGCGGTTGTCGACTTCGAACACGCCGAGCTGCGGATGCAGCGTGGTGAACGGATAGTCGGCGATCTTCGGCTTGGCCGCGCTCACGGTGGCGAGGAAGGTGGACTTGCCGGCATTGGGCAGGCCGACGATGCCGGCATCGGCGATCAGCTTGAGGCGCAGGCGGATGGTGCGCTCCTCGCCCGCCTGGCCGGGATTGGCCTTGCGCGGCGCCTGGTTGGTCGCGGATTTGAAGTAGGCGTTGCCGAAACCGCCATTGCCGCCCTTCATCAGCGTCACGCGTTCGCCGACGCGCGTAAGATCCGCGAGCATCGTCTCGCCGTCCTCCTCGTACACTTGCGTGCCGACCGGGACCTTGAGCACCACGTCCTTGCCGTTGGCGCCGTGGCAGTCTTTGCCCATGCCGTTGCCGCCGGACTTGGCCTTGAAGTGCTGCTGGTAGCGGTAGTCGATCAGCGTATTGAGGCCGTCGACCGCCTCCACAATGACGTCGCCGCCTCTGCCGCCGTCGCCGCCCGAGGGGCCGCCGAATTCGATGAACTTCTCGCGCCGGAACGCGATGCAGCCGTTGCCGCCCGCGCCGGATTGCACATAGACCTTGGCTTCGTCGAGGAATTTCATGGTGTTAGCGTATATGGCATCGCTCGGCCCCGCGCCACAGGGCCACCCGGGAATAAATCACCCCAACGCCCGATCTAGTTCCCTGTGAAGCACGTAAATCGCAGGGAGATAGGCCATGACGACACACGATCACGGGGACGGCCCCAGCCGCCGCAAGGTGCTGGAATGCATGACCTGGGCCGGCACGGGGGTGCTGTGGACCATTTCGGGCGGTGTGCCGCATTCGCTCGGGCTGGTCGATGAGGCGCTTGCCGCCGACGCCAAGGGGCTGACGTTCCTGCAGATTAGCGACAGCCACATGGGCTTCGACAAACCGGCCAACCCGAATGCTAAGGGCACGCTGGAAGAGGCGATCTCCCGCATCAAAGCGATCCCGACAAAGCCGGCCTTCATGATCCACACCGGCGACATCACGCATCTGTCGAAAGAGTCCGAATTCGACGACGCCGAAAAGATCATCTCGCAGGCCAAGCTCGACGTGCATTACGTGCCGGGCGAGCACGACATCATCGATCCCGACATCAAGCTCTACAAGGAGCGCTACGGGCGTGGCACCAAAGGGCCAGGCTATTACTCGTTCGACGCCAACGGCGTGCACTTCATGGGGCTGGTCAATGTCGCCAATCTCAAGGGCGGCGGCATGGGCAACCTCGGCGAAGAGCAGCTCAAATGGATCGAGGACGATCTGAAGGGCAAATCGGCGTCGACGCCGATCGTTGTGTTCGCACACATCCCGTTGTGGGCGCTTTACCCACAGTGGGGCTGGGGCACCGAGGATAGCGCACAGGCGCTCGCCACTCTGAAGCGTTTCGGCTCGGTGACCGTGCTCAACGGCCACATCCACCAGGTGATGCAGAAGGTGGAAGGCAACGTCACCTTCCACACCGCGCGCTCGACCGCCTTCCCGCAGCCGGCGCCCGGCAGCGCGCCGTCACCCGGCCCGATGAAAGTACCGGACGACAAGTTGCGCAGCATGCTCGGTACTGCCAGCGTGACCTTCAAGCAGGGCGAACAGCGTCTCGCCATCATCGACACTCCGCTGCAGAGCTGAGCGCCCCATGACCCGGACGAAATTTCTCGCGCTTGGCGCGATGGCCCTGCTTGTTGCCGCGGCAATGGCGGTAGCGAGCCCAGCCCAGGCGGCAACCATCGAGGTGAAGATCGACAACTTCACCTTCAACCCGCAACAGATCACAGTGAAGGCCGGCGATACCGTGACCTGGACCAACCACGACGACATCCCGCATACGGTGACGTCGAAAACCATGGCGTTCCGATCGAAAGCCATGGACACCGACGACAAGTTCTCGTTCACATTCGCGAAACCGGGCACTTACCCCTATTTTTGCTCCTTGCATCCGCACATGACCGGCACGATTGTGGTCGAGGGGAACTAACATCCGGTGGGCGGAGCCGAACGATACATTTTGCCCGTCGGCAAAGCTTCCATAGGGATGGCCGGGTATCCGATGATGGCGGGTGGCGCAGATGTGAGCGACGGCGGCAGAGCCGAGCGTTTCAAGGCGCTCGCGCTGCCGCATCTCGACGACGTCTACACGCTCGCGCGGTATCTTGCGCGCAGCGCGAGCGATGCCGACGACGCGGTGCAGGAATGCTACCTGCGCGCGTTCCGCCATTTCGATACGTTCCGCGGCGGGCCGATCAAGCCCTGGCTGTTCGCGATCCTGCGCAACGTCTGCCACGCGGCTTACGCCGGCAATGTGCGGCTGGTGTTTACTGCGGAATCCGGCAAGCCGCAGGCGGCGCCGATGTGGCGCGAGGACGCCGACACGCCGGAGCAGGCGATGTTGCGGCGTGACAACACCGACACTATGCGCCGGCTGATCGGCGAACTGCCGGCGGAATTCCGCGAGGTGATCGTGCTGC
>DAIMKK010000412.1:0-3151 GCA_036721745.1 Pseudolabrys sp.
GAAACGGCGGCCTTCGGGCCGCCGTTTTTTTGATGTCCTAACCCGGTCAAAGAGTTGCAAGCAGACAAAGTTGGGGTCAAAACTCGAACCGATCCGGGTCAGGTGACCACAGCAATTCAGTAATCCCCTCACCCCAACTCGCTCCCGCAAGGGCAAAAGGAGCGCGCCTGCGCTTGTCGTAATGCCTTAGCTTCATTGATAGGGTGCTATCAAAAGGAATTCCCGGGACCTATTGCGAATGGACGATTCACCCATCTTGGTCGAGCGGCGCGCCGGCTATCGCATCGTCATCCTCAACCGGCCGGACCGGCTCAACGCGTTCAACGACGCGATGCATCTGGCGCTACGCCAAGCGCTTACGGAAGCCGAAGCCGACGAAAGCTGCCGTGCGCTCATCATCACCGGCAGCGGCCGCGCCTTCTGCGCCGGGCAAGACCTCAACGACCGGCTGGTGAAACAGGGCGAAAAACTTCCGCCGAGTACGTCGCTGGAGCAATATTACAATCCGCTGGTGCGCAAATTGCGTAGCCTGCCCTTTCCGGTCATCGCCGCGGTCAATGGCGTCGCCGCCGGCGCCGGCTGCAATGTCGCGCTCACCTGCGATATCGTGCTGGCCGGCCGCTCGGCGAGCTTCGTCCAGTCGTTTGCGCGCATTGGGCTGATCCCTGATTCCGGCGGCACCTGGTTTTTGCCACGCCTCGTGGGCGATGCGCGGGCGCGCGGCCTCGCACTCTTGGCCGAGCCGCTGCTGGCGGAAAAGGCCGAACAATGGGGCCTGATCTGGCAATGCGTGGACGATGCTTCTCTCCTCGCCGAGGCGAAGAAATTGTGCGAGCACTTCGCCTCGGCACCGACGCAAGGGTTGGCGCTGATCAAGCGCGCGCTCGATGCTTCGGCCACCAACACGCTCTCGGCCCAGCTCGATCTCGAGCGCGACCTGCAAGGCGTAGCGCGTGAAATGCCGGATTACGCCGAGGGCGTGCGCGCCTTCATGGAAAAGCGCAAACCTAATTTTACCGGCCGCAAGGAGAAAAGCTGATGGACGCCGCTACGATGGCGCGCGCCTGCGCCGACACCATGTGGGCGGACGACGCCACCAGCCGCACGCTCGGGCTGCAACTCATTTCGGTCGAGCCCGGCCAGGCGATGCTCGCCATGGCGGTGACCGAAACGATGGTCAATTGGCATGACACCTGCCACGGCGGATTCATCTATCTGCTCGCCGATACCGCTTTCGGTTACGCGTGCAATTCACGCAATCAACGCATGGTGGCGCAGCATTGCAGCATCAGTTATCTCAAGGCGGCGCAACGCGGCGACCGGCTCACCGCGCATGCGGTCGAGCGCCAGCGCGCCGGGCGCGCCGGCATCTACGATGTGGCGGTGAAACGCGAGGACGGGACGGTGATCGCCGAATTCCGTGGCCATGCCCGCGCCATCGAAGGCAACATCGTGCCGTGAGCAAAGCCCAAGTCCGTGCGCTGCGCAGCGTCGATCTCGGATTTTCCGATCTCGACAGGGCGCTGCGTTTCTTTACCGAAGTCTGGAATCTCACCCCGGCCGGCGAAAATACGGGCGTGCATTATCTGCGCGGGACTTGCGCCTTCCACCACATCCTCACCGTCCGCCGCTTGCCGCGGCCGGCGCTGATCCGCATGGTGCTCGATGCGACGGACCGCAAAACCGTCGACGCCCTGCACGCGCAAGTTCTCGCACATGGCCTCAAAACCGTCGATCCGCCTGACAAACTGCGCCAGCCGCACGGCGACTACGGCTTCGGCTTCAAGGATCCGGAGGGCCGCAACATCGCGGTGGTCTGCGGCGTGCGCGACCATTCCGACGCCGCCGACCGGGCCGACCGGCCGCGCAAGCTTTCCCATGTCAACGTCAATTGCGGCGACAGCGATGCAACGCTGGCCTGCTATCGCGACGCGCTCGGTTTCACGCTCACCGACACCACGGCGCGGCTGCGGTTCCTGTCCTGCAATGCCGATCATCACAGCATGGTGCTCGGCTTTACCGGCGGGGCAACGCTCAACCACATCGCGTTCGAAATGCCCGATCTCGATTCGGTGATGCGCGGCGCCGGCCGCATGCGCGACGACGGCCGCGCCATCGAATGGGGGCCGGGCCGCCACGGCCCCGGCAACAACGTTTTCTGCTATTTCCTCGGGCCGGAGGACATGCCGGTGGAATTGACCGCCGAGATGCAGCAGATTGACGGTAGCCACCGCGCCAAGACGGCGGAGCAGTGGCGCTGGCTGCCGGGCCGGCTCGATCATTGGGGTATCAGCGCGGGGCCGAGCGAGCGTATCGAAACCGCCGGCATGGACTATCGGTTCACCGAAGACGGCTACCGCCTGGACGAGTGGCGCTAATGACCAACAAACCACCTTTGCGCGTCGGATTGGCCGGGCTCGGCGCGGTCGGGCTGGAGGTGGCAAAGCGGCTGATCGCCGGCGTGCCCGGCCTCACGCTCGCCGCGATCGCCGTACGCGACGCAGAGAAAGCGCGCCGCGCGCTGCCGCAGCTCGGCACCGTCGCGATCAAGCCGGCGACCGCGCTCGCCGACGACTGCGACGTGGTGGTGGAGTGCCTGCCGCCGCCGTTATTCCGCGAGGTCGCGATCTCGGCCATCGACAAAGGCCGCATCTTCATGCCGCTCTCGGTCGCGCAATTGCTTGTAAATTGGGACTTGGTCGAACGCGCCAAGCAAAAAGGCGCGCGCATATTGCCACCGACCGGCGCGCTCATCGGCCTCGACGCCGTGCGCGCCGCCGCCGAAGGCACGATCCATTCGATCAAGATGATCACGCGTAAGCCGCCCGCGGGTCTCGAAGGCGCGCCCTATCTGGTCGAGCACAATATTTCGGTCAGCAACCTGAAAACGCCGCTCAAGGTATTCGACGGTTCGGCGCGCGACGGCGCGCGCGGCTTTCCCGCCAACGTCAACGTGGCGGCAGCGCTCAGTCTTGCCGGCATCGGCCCCGATCGCACGCAGCTGGAAATCTGGGCCGACCCCACGCTCACGCGCAATACCCACCGCATCGAGGTCGACGCCGACGTCGCGCGCTTTTCCATGACCATCGAGGGCATTCCGTCGCAGAACCCGCGCACCGGCCGCATCGTGCCGCTGTCCACGGTCGCCGCC
>DAIMKK010000413.1:0-3135 GCA_036721745.1 Pseudolabrys sp.
CATTGAATGCGAGCGTTGCAGTACCGGTGACATTCGGCGCTTCAGGCGGGGCGCGCTTGTAGCGTTCGAGCCTTGCGATCAGTTGCGATTTCCAGTTCGGCACCGCGTCGGGATTGTGCGAAGAGGAGCCCGGCATCGGCGCGGCGGCGCGCGCGGCCTTCCGTTCGGCGCTGCTCGGCGCGCTGGCCAGGCTGGCGTGTCTTTGTTTCGACTTATTTTCTTTCGGCTTTTCAAGCGGCTTCGGCGGCGGAGACGTTTGCAATTCGGCCTGCGGCACAACCGGCGCTTCGACTTTCTCGATTGGTTTTTCCGGCTGCGATTCCGGTTCGGCTTGCATTTGCTGCAGGCCGGGCGGTATTTCGGTCGGTTTGCTCTCGGGCGCGACCGGCAACGGCGCAAGCTCGATCATAATCAGCGGCGCGTTTGCCACCAGATCGGGCGCCTCGCCCCAGCCCAGCAGTACCGCTGCGCCGGCCGCATGGATGCCGAGCGCCAACGCCAGACAGCCGCCCCAGCGCAGCGCCTCCGGCCAGCGGCGCACCGCGACGATTTCGCGCGTGGCGTTCATGGCCGCTTCATCCACAGGGCCCACAAGGGCCGGATTCATAGGACTCTCGCTCATTCCATCACTGTCGCCTCTGTCGGGCCTGCCCGCAATTGTATCTTTGCGGTGCCAGAGCGTCATCCTGTTGGACCATGGGCCAGGGCCATGCCAAGGTCCGCCGCCCGGGCACTCGCCGGGCAAGCCTTTAGCCTCATAAGGACCCTATGCCCATGCCGTTTTCGATGTCTCAAGCGTCCCTGCCGGTCTTCGAGATTGGCCTTAATGCGCTGTCGGGCGTGCTCGATAGGGCCGCCGCCTTTGCGACGGCGAAGAAAGTCGATGCGGGGGTGCTGCTCGGCTGGCGGCTGGCGCCAGACATGTTCGCGCTCGCGCGTCAGGTGCAGGTCGCTTGCGACCAGGCCAAAAACGGCGCCGCGCGTCTCGCCAGCGCCGAACCGCCGAAATTCGAGGACAACGAGACGACGATCGATCAGCTCAAGGAGCGCATCGCCAAGACCGTCGCTTTTCTCAAGACGCTCGATGCCAAGGCGATCGACGCCTCAGCCGATCGCGAGATCACTTTCCCGCTCGGCCCCAACAAGGGCCAAATGCAGGGCGGCGACTACCTCAATCATTTCGTGCTGCCGAATTTCTATTTCCATCTCGCCGCCGCCTACGCCATCGTGCGCCATTGCGGCGTCGAGATCGGCAAGCGCGACTTCCTGGGCGCCATTCCGATCAAGCGGAGCTGAGACCCAGCCGCTTCGCCCGCTTAGGCTCAAATGAAAACCGCCGCGCCGGTTTCCCGGCGAGGCGGTTTTTGTGTCCTGCACAGGCGGAGTTGGTCTTAGTCGCTGTTGGCGACGCGTTCGTCGTCGTCTTGCTCGCTGTGGTAGCTATGGTGAAAGAGGCCGCGTTCGGAGCCACAACCGCAGCCGCGAACCTCGCGCCGCACGAGTTCGTGGCGGACCCAACCCTGCTCATAGCGGTTGAGCACCTCGTGATGATGCTCGACGCGCAGTCTGTAGATCGGGTTGACTCTGTGCAGCAGCTCGTCGCGCACGATGGTGTTAGTCCGGTGCACCACGATTTCACGGTCGACGACCGGCCGCACGTGCACGAACACGCGGTTTTCCTGGACCAGTCTGGTCTCGCCGCGCACCACGCGGGTACGATCGACGACGTGGTGGCGGGTGACGACCTGCGGCGCCTCACGCACGTAGCGGTGGGGTGGTGTATTCGGAGTCCGGGCGCCGGCAGTTACACGCGGGGTCCCAGTGGGAGCCGCCCGCGGAAGCCGGTTCCGGATTGACGCCCGCCAGCCCGAGGACAAGCAGCGCACCATAGAACGCTTTGCATACGTGGTTCATCGTTTAACGCCCCGTTAACCATATAAGTTATGTCGCCATCATCATTTTTTCCGTTCTAACGATGGTTGTAAAGAACTAATTCGGCAAGCCGCACACCCCCAACAAATTGACCCCGGAGGCAGGCCTCCGGGGTCAAAACACCAGATGTGGTAGCCGAAAAACCTGTGTCTATTTGAGACGCTTGGCCGCTTCCCGCACCAGGCTGAGATCGGCGTATTTCGTGATGTCGATTTTCTTTTTCACGAAGCCGAGGTCGCGGGTGGTGTCGACGTTGCGCTGTAACGCCTCGAGGTTCGGGATCAAGTTTGGATCTTTGTAGGTATCGGCCTTGGTGAACAGCCAGCCGAACCGCTCCGGCGGCGCCTTGGTGATCTTCGACGCGATTTGGGCCACCTCGTCGTGGTTCTTCGGGTCGAGATACCAGTGCACGATGCGCAGCATGTCCTCCATGAAATCGAGCATGGCGGCGCGGTTCTTGTCGATGAAAGATTTGCGCGCGGTCAACATGATCATCTGGGTCACGCCCAGTATGTCGCGCTGCTCGAACAACACCTTGCCTTCTTCCCTGAGCTTGGGATTGAACGAGAACGGCAGCACCGCCGGAATGAGGTCGACCTTCTTCTCCAGCAGCATGGCCGGCATCGCCGGCAGCGGGCCCTCCAGCATGGTGTAGTCGCGCTTCTCCTCGAGACCGTGCTTGTGCAGCATGGCGCGGATGGCGACGTCGATAGCGCTGCCGCCACCATTGGTGCCGATCACCTTGCCCTTGAGGTCCTCGATTTTGTTGATGCCGGAATCCTTGCGGACGTAAAACTGCCCGCTGTAATAGCCGGGCACGCCATCCTGGAATTCATCGGCGATGACGCGGATGTCGTCGAGCCCGGCGTTCTCGATGGCGATGGCGAGCGAGGAATAGGCGAGGCTGGCGACCTCCAGCTCGTTGTTGGCGATCGCGGTGATCGTCTGCGGCGTGCCCTGGAAGCGTATCGACTCCAGCGTATAGGACTTGCCCATATGCTGGGCGATATCCTTCTTCTCCAGCAGGATCGAACCCCAATTCGCGAGCGGGGCCACCCACGATATGCGGATCTTCACCGGCTCGGCGCTGTTGGCGGCGCCGGCGCCGAACAGGCCAAGCGCGCACACGCCGGCCAGAGCGAGTCTCAGTAAGCGCATCGTTTCCTCCCAGTTTCGCCGGGCTTGCGCGTTCTATTGGCAAGC
>DAIMKK010000414.1:0-1676 GCA_036721745.1 Pseudolabrys sp.
ATCCAGTTCGCCCTTGAGACCAACACCGACCGCGCGCTGAACGACGTCAAGGACGCCGTCACCCGCGTCCGCAGCAATCTGCCGCAAAACGTCAACGAGCCGCTGATCCAGCGGGTCGACGTGATCGGCCTGCCCATCGTCACTTATGCCGCGATCTCGCCCGGCAAGACGCCCGAGCAGTTGTCCTATTTTGTCGACGACGTCGTCAAGCGCGCACTGCAGGGCGTGCGCAACGTCGCCCAGGTCGAGCGTATCGGCGGTGTCGAGCGCGAGATTCTGGTGTCGCTCGATCCCGACCGGCTGCAGGCCGCAGGGCTCACCGCCGTCAACGTCAGCCAAAGCCTGCGCGGCACCAATGTCGACCTTGCCGGCGGCCGGGCCGAGATCGGAAAGAACGACCAGGCCATCCGAACGCTGGCGGGCGCCAAGACGCTCAATGATCTGGCCGGGACCATGATTCCGCTGTTTGGCGGCGGCGAAATACGTCTCAACGATCTCGGCACCGTGACCGACACCATCGCCGACCGCCGGACCTTCGCCCGCTTCAACGGCGAGCCGGTGGTGGCGCTCGGCATCAAACGCTCCAAGGGCGCCAGCGACGTGGTCGTCGCCGCTGCAATTCAGAAGCGTATCGACGCCCTCAAGGTTACCTATCCCGATGTCGATCTCAAGCTGATCGACACCTCGGTCGAGTTCACCAAAGGCAATTACGAGGCCGCGATCCAGACGCTGTTCGAAGGCGCCATTCTTGCCGTCATTATCGTGCTTCTGTTCCTGCGCGATATCCGGGCCACCATCATCGCCGCGATCTCGCTGCCGCTGTCGATTTTCCCGGCGTTCTGGGCGATGGACATTCTCGGGTTCTCGCTCAATCTCATCAGCTTTCTTGCCATCACGCTCTCGACCGGTATTCTGGTCGATGACGCCATCGTCGAGATCGAGAACATCGTGCGTCACATGCGGATGGGCAAAACGCCCTATCGCGCCGCATTGGAGGCCGCCGACGAAATCGGACTGGCCGTTATCGCGATCAGCCTCACCATCATCGCGATCTTCGCGCCGGCGAGCTTCATGTCCGGCATCGCCGGTCAATTCTTCAAGCAGTTCGGCATCACGGTGTCGGTGCAGGTGTTCTTCTCGCTGCTGGCGGCGCGGTTCGTCACGCCGGTGCTGGCCGCCTATTTCCTGAAGGATCACGCGCATGAGGACCCGCCGCCGGGGCGCGTGCTGCAGGCCTACGCCCGCCTCGTTACCTGGTCGGTGCGGCACTATTTCATCACCGTTCTGATCGGTTTGGGCATCTTCTGCGCATCGATCTGGAGCATCACCCAGCTGCCGCAAGGCTACCTTCCGGCCCAGGATGCCGCGCGCTCGCTGCTGGCGATGGAGCTGCCGCCCGGCTCGCAGCTTGCTTTCACCGAGAAGACCACCGAAGAAATTGTCGCGCGCCTGCGCAAGCGGCCGGAGGTCAAGAGCGTGTTCGTCGATGGCGGCCGGGTGCCGCCGGGAACATTGGAAGTGCGCCGCGCGGCGCTGATCATCAATTACACGCCGAAAAAAGAGCGCAAGATCACGCAGCGCGAACTTGAGCTTTCGATCGCCAACGATCTCGAAAACGTCCCGGATATCAGGTTCTGGTTTCTCGACGAGAATGGCCAGCGCGCGATATCGCTGGT